>DATCTV010000043.1 GCA_036567785.1 Desulfomonilia bacterium
AACCCCGGCTTCTCTCTCCTTCAGTATCCGGATTATCTGCTCCTCTCCAAATCTCCCTCTCCTCATGGTACGATCCTCCTCTTACCTTTTTACCAGATCATACTCGCTTCAAATATGGCTTATTTTTCGGGGGGAAGGTCAAAAATGTTAAAAATAATCCAAGGATGGACGCAATATTTCCTATACAGCCCAAATAAGGTGACCTTACGAGATCTTCCAACATAATTTTATCAATATACCATATGTTATCATTATGCCAATCATGAACATAATTGCCAACGTCAAAATCACCCCTTGCTACCACCGCGGAGCAACTTATTGAAAAATACCACTAGGGAGAGGACTGGGGTGGCTGATTCTTTAATAACTTAATCAATAATAAGTTATATAGTTATCGGCTTTTAAAAGGGGTCAGCCCCCAACAATTGACAAGAAAAGATGAATGTTGAAACGCGATCCCTTATGATTCCCCGACTATTGTTTCTGTCGAAATCCATTTATAACCCATCCCGCAGAATATCCAAGGCCATACACCCCTAAGCTAATACCAAGCCAGACGAGGAAGGAGAATAGGATGGTTTCTAGTTGTTTAGTTCTTAACCGAGCCATGCCCTTCTCATATGCGGTCTCAACGGAGGCAAAGTCAACTTTCTTTGAATACCTATCATGGAGCCGAGTAAGTATTTCTTTATCGCTCAAATCGGCGTAGTACTTCACTCTAATTTCATCAGGTGACTCATAGTCAATTGTTCTAAAGTCATAGGGCGTCATGCCTCTCGGAAAATCCCTTTCTATCTCAGTTTTTGAAAAACCAGCATCCAACATTTTTTTAATGTATTCATCGTGTCTAAGAGCCTCAAGTTCTTTAAGGAATGCATCGTTTCCGGATACAAGTCTAATTGAGTCCAATAGTCTATTGCGATCAAGTTCTGATCCAGAGGGCAGAGTTAAAATCGTCAATGCCGTAGTAGCCAAAAAAAACAGCCCGCAGAAAACTATCCATAGACGCTGCCAACCGTTAAATTTTTTTTCATTCCTTATTCGTCCTTACAATTAATATACGTAATACACAATTATGATATTTATCAAACAGCTTCCTTGATATTATGCTTGAATAACTACACTAATGGTTTATTCAAATCAAATGGTTATATCTCATGATAGCTCTTTCTTTTTGCTCACCACTCACCACTTTTATACAGGGCGGCAGAACAAAGCAGGTCGAGGAGCGACGAAGCGGAAATGCGAGGTGTACTTTTACGTACTCCGCAGCGTTTCCGCTAGGAGCGACAATGAGATGCAAAGTTCTGGCGCCCTGTCGCTCAAACCTTCTCGCGGATGATAATGTACTTATCATCCGCCGCCCCGCCTTCAGGCTGTACCAGCCACGTCGTCTCCCCTATATGATACCCCAACCCTAATCCCAGCGGCGGTACTTCTTCTTTTTTAAGTATGATCTTCAGATCGTATTCATATTCAATGCCTGCTGAAAACCGCACCATCGCTTTGACAGGTTCCTCCATATCGCCGCCCGGAAGGAACTTTTGATATTCATCATAGCCCATTGGCCCGATATTAACCCGGAAACCTGTCTGCATGTCCGTCACTTCGGAACCCACGACCGTATCGACTCCGAGCGCGGCATTCGCCGTACCCAGGCTTGTCATGTCCTCGGTCGTCAATTTAATGCTGCGTTCTCTGAATTGTTCAAGGCTTACATCGGTACCTGTCATGCTTGATATAACTGCCGTGAGCGAAGAGACTGACGGTGCAGGCCTTGAAAGCTGGCCCGTGTAAAAAAGGAACCTCTCTGCCGGAAGGCCCGACATTTCGAGAAGCCATCTCGTACCAAGGCCTGAGAGGCTCAAGAGCATGGCGCTCAGTCTGTCGGTATGGTCCTCGGAATAGTTCTCGGCGAAACGGCTCCTTTTCCAGGCCAGGTAAAACAGAGTAATAAGCCTGTGGTGGAAGATGTCGAGAAAAGACGTAAGGCTGAAATCCTTTTCACGGTTTCTGTTAAGCGCCAGATCATTGAACCAGTACGGCATCACCCCCGACGGTCCGATCATACCCATGAATGCGACCGACATTACCGGAGGGCCGCCCTCTTTATCCTCAATCGAATCAATCTCGCAAGGTGGAAAGGCGAAACCCGGCTTCACTGAAAATCTCACGGGCTCTTTTCCGGGTTCAAGTGTAACGCCAAGTTTCTCTTTACCGGAACTCAGCTCTTCCAGCAGCCTTACGGCCTTGAAGAATGAAAATGACTGCGGCTCTGCGAAGAGCCTGTCGGTTATAGAAGTATTCTGCTTCCGTTTCTTGGCGGCCATTTCTTCAAGGGCTCCTTTTTCTGGACCGTCCTTGCCTCTAGCTGGACGAATGAGTTTATGGAAACGTATTGTGCCAGGAAACTCTCGAGGATGGAGGCGAACAAAAACAAACCGGCGCCTACGAATTTGTCCTCATCAAAGGTTATGCTGGTCTCGATCCCGCGGATGAAAGACACCCCTATCCTCCTTGTGACATGATCGGATGTGACCTTCGTGATGCCCGATATCTGCTGTCCCGTTGAAGGCGAGTTGTCGAAATCATACAGCTTGAGTATCTCTTTAAGGGCCTCCTCTCCTCCGCTCACAATCGAGAGGTAGTTGAGCGAGAGGTGCGAGATCAGCTTCCACTGAAGGCTTCCGCCCAGTGAAGGCCTTCTGCAAGGAGTAGGCTTTATGAGGCTAGTTATCCTTGAGAACGGGCCCGCCGTGTCGAGGTCGAAGTCTCCCTGAGAGTCGCCGAAAGAAAGCCTTGCAGGCAGGTCCCTGTTCGTGCATGTCACGTGTACGGTTACAGTCTCGACACCCGGGTCGGCAGGTTTCAGCGTTGCATCTGTGAACGACAGGTACACCTCGGTGCCGGAATCGCCCTTCTTGCCTGAATCGAGCCTCTTTATGTTCCAGAAGACCTTGCGGCCCTCTTCCTCGTCTCCAAGGTGCCTCAGCGAGAATATGGGCCTGTAATCAACCACCTTGCCGCCAGAAAGGCTTGAAACCACGCTGTCAACGGCAAACACCTCGGTGGCGTTCTGCCGCCTGATGTCAGGTATGATCCGGTAGTCGCTCATCCTGTGTTCTATTCTTACAGGCTCGGCTATCCTCTTGAATATGTTCACGGCAGGCGTTGCGTTAAGGCAGAAGGTCTCAGCACTCATTACAAGGTTCTGCTTTACCGGCCTATCGAGATATATCCATATATCCAGGGTGTCAGTAAGTTCGTAATCCCTGAGCCTTCCCAGACCCGTGACATCTACGAAGAGGAATTTCTCCGGGAAGCAGAAATATTCAAAGAGCAGCAGGTAGCCGGGGAACGAACGTGACGAATACGGCAGCAGGTTTTCTTCCTCTTTGAAGCCCGCAGGCCTGATTTCATCAGGGGAAAGCTGGATATTGACGGTTTGTCCCTGTATGCTTTTCGCCTCGAGTTCGACATGGCAGACATTGTTCATGAGGAGTTCATAAAGATTATATACATGCTGATGCTGGGCATTAAGGAAAAACCTTATGCCCTCCCACCCGAGCTGGGAGACCGGGATGCTGTTGAAAGTCTTAAGTTCAATTTTTATGGCCTGCTGGGCGTTTCTGATGCTGAGTCTGGGTGTCTTGAGCGATGCGGACGCCACCTCGACAGGCCAAGCGGAAACCGGGTATGAGGTCGAGAACTGGCAGGCTATCCCTCCCACGGGTTTGGAATATAGAGTCGTACCCTTTTCAATAGAAAAGCCCGAGGCAGGGATGTTCTGTCTGATTGGCTCGAATTTTACAATCGTCATGGACGGGATCGGGTTTATATAATGTGGGTATATGATGCTGAGCAGAGACTCGGTTATCTCCGGGAATTCGTCGTCGATCTTTTTGTGTACCCTGGCAGAGAGGAACGCAAACGCCTCGATCAGGCGCTCGGTATGCGGGTCTTCGCACTTGTCCGGCTCGAGCTGTAGCCGGCCTGCTATTTTCGGGTATTTGCGCGCAAATTCCGCACCTAACTGACGGATAAATGTCAGCTCTTTTTCATAGTAACTTAGAAGTTCATCATCCATAGTATTGGGAATCAGTGGTGAGTTGTGAGTGGTGAGTTAACAAACAAACGTAAATGATCATTTAAATACTCCCCAGTTTTTTTATTAAGTTATAAAACATCCTTTGAAGTTCGTCTATTTTCACCTGCACGCATTCATAATGTTCATGACATATGTAATTCAACTCTTTTGCAAGAATTATCTGTGTGTCAAGCTCTGCAAGAGAACCTTTCGCTACCGATAAAAATCTTATAAATTCCTTTGTGCTGTTCCTAGCCTGACCTTCGGCAATGTTAGAAGGAATTGAAATTGCTGACCTGCGTGTTTGATAAAAAAGCCCGAATTTTTCTATTTCGGGAAACGTATTTGTAAGTTCATATACCTTTTTCACAAGTTCCATACTTTTTTTCCAGACAAGAAGACTCTTATAATTTTTTACCTCTTTTCCGGTCTTATCCATCATGAACTGCCTTTTCTCACCACTCACTACTCGGAACTCGCCACTATCCCTTGACTGTATATTCGCCTCGGTTCACATCAAAAAACGTATCGAACGAGACAGGCTCGGTTTCCGGTTCGACGACAAGCATGGCGTTTATCCTGAACCTGAGAGAATTGATCCTCGAATCGCCCTCGACAACAACACTTACGTTCTTGAGCCTCGGCTCAAAGCGGGCGATCACCTTTTCCATGTCCTGTTTTATTGCTTTTTTCACAGATATATTTCCGGGGTTCTGGGATGTAAAGTCTGAAACACCGTATGTAAAGAGTGAACTGTTGACCTCTTTAAAACCATCGGGGGGGTCGAATATGTGCCGTCTTGTGTTGAGAAGGTTTTCCAGGTCGCGAACTACCTGCTCCTTGATCTGCCTTATATCAAGATACCTTTTCTGCGGAGGCTCCTGTGACAGATCTGGGTCATTGTCTATCAGCCTGTCCAGTATAGACGGAAGAATATTTTCATCCATAGGCATCATTTACCTTATTTAGCTTATAAGTTCGAGTGCCCTTTTAAAATCATATCGAAAATATCAGGATCATGAGCCTTTTGGATGCAGCCTTCCTGCAACCCAGTCATCTCTCAGTATTGCATAAATGACATAATCTTCGTACCTGCCCCACTTCAAAAACGCCTGCTGCAAATATCCTTCACTCTTCATTCCCAGCTTTTGCATCACTTTGCCTGAAGCAGGATTGCGTGCAAAATGCTTGGCGGTTATACGGTTCAAATCAATTTCCTCAAACCCGTATTTTATGATGGCCGATGCCGCCTCGGTGCAATAGCCACGACCCCAGAAATCTTTCCCGATCCAGTAGCCCAGTTCCCCTGAATTGCAGGCCTTATCGATTGCATGTATTGAAATACAACCCGCAAGGCCTCCGGTTTCCTTTATCGTAACGGCAAGTGCAAGCATTTTGTCGCCGGTGAATTCATCCTTATGCGTATTAATCCATGCTTCTGCCGCACCGGCGGGATACGGGTGCGGTATGGCCGCTGTCGTGTCCGCCACTGCAAAGTCACCCGCCAGCCTTTGAAGTTCCGGCGCATCGGACAGATTAAATGGCCTCAGCACCAGCCTTTTGGTGACAAGCGTGGGAATTTCTTTTTCTCCAAGGAATGAATCCGCATCATCATCACAATCACGGAAATTTTCAGGCACGAAACGTGGTGTGCAAACTGCCAGGAATATAAGGTCTTTCTCCCCTGTGTTCGTTATCCTCTGTCTTACTCCGGGAGGTATTACTGCAACATCGCCTTTTGAAACAGAAACCGCTTTTTCGCCGCCGATCTCGACAAGCCCCTCTCCCTCAATGATTATGTACCGTTCCCATGTGCCTTCGAGCCAGTGGAATCTTGTCGTGACCCCGGGCTCAACCCTTACCCTGGCAATGGACACTCTATTGTCGGCGGATGAGTTCCACCATTCCGTGATAAAACAGTTTTCTCTGAAATGATATTCCTGGGGATTATTTCCATGTACAGACATAAAATCAAGTTATTGAGCTGTTAAAGCTGATGAGTTGCAAAAGGATGTCCTCATGTCTTTATTTCTTAATAGTTTGAGAGCGTATCAGCTTCATTATTTTAAAGCCGAAAAACCTCTCCTGCTTTTTTGTCTTGCAGGAGAGGCTTTTTATTTATCTTACGAACCCTTATTGGTTACAAGGTCCCAGTTGGCGGCAACGTTTCCTTTGGGTTTTCCGGTCTGATGATCTGTCTCTGTGTAAGTCCATTCCATCTTGCCGTAGCTGAATGCGACCTCTTCCAGTGGCAGTGTCTCACCGCCCGATGTAGAGCCTCCAGGCCTGACGGAGCTCACGATAACATCGGTCATCTTATATTCCATATATTTGACCTTGTCTCCGCCTGCCCTGCAGAGTTCAACCTTGACTTCCTTGATATGACTGCCGTTGCAACAGAAAAGGTTGAGTTTGGGTGAAGCCTTGTCCAGCGCCTTGACGATTGTAAACGGGCTGTGTTCACATCTTTCCGCAGTTCTGCCGCCCCCGCTGCTTACCGAACCTGAAGCCGGCTGTGAAACACCATGGCTGTAGGACAGTATTTCAATCCAGTCCTTATGCTTGTCATCCGTGCTTTCACCGGGTATTCCTTCAATTTTTAAAAAAGCATCAAATGCCATCGCCTATCCCTCCCTTTCTTTGTTTACTTTGTTTTAGCATAATCATGAACACGATCTTTTTATCTCAGCCTTTAATATGACCTGTAAGCCATATAAGGCCTATCCTGAATTTACCCTTTTGCCGGAGGCGGAAGCTCGGCAACCAGCCTTAAGGACACCGACAGCTCGTCGAGCTGGAAGTGAGGCTTGAGGAAAGCCACAGCCCTGTACGCGCCGGGCTTGCCCGGAATCTCCGCCACATCTATCCTCGCCTCTCTCAGGGGCATCTTCGCCTTTGCATCCTGTCCTGCATTGTCATCAAGAAGCACATAATTGCTTATCCAGCGGTTAAGGAAATCCTCTGCGTCCTTTCTGGTCATGAAGCTTCCGATCTTGTCCCGCATAATGGATTTCAGGTAGTGCGCAAACCTCGACACCGCCAGAATGTACTGGAGTTGAGATGAAAGTTTCGCATTGGCGTTGGCCGCATCCGTATCATATGCCTTGGCCTTGTTCACCGTCTGAGTGCTGAAGAATGCGGCATAGTCGGTACCCTTGCAGTGAACAAGCGGAACGAAACCGAGATCGGCAAGCTCTTTCTCCCGCCTGTCAGTAATCGCCACCTCGGTCGGGCATTTGAGAGCCACATCTCCGTCATCGGTTTTGAAGGTATGCACCGGCAGTCCCTGTACAAGTCCGCCGCCTTCGACACCTCTTATGGCCGCGGTCCAGTGGTATTTGGCAAAGGCCTCGGTCAGCCTCGAACCAAGGGCATACGCCGCATTGCCCCACAGATATTTGCTGTGGTCGGTTCCTGTCACATCCTCTTCGAAATCGAACGTCTCGACCGGCACATTGTCTTTTCCGTATGGCAGCCTCATAAGCACATGCGGCAGCGCCAGGGCGACATATCTGGAATCTTCCGATTCTCTCAGAGATTTCCATTTTGCATACTCCACACTCTGGAACGTCTTCGCAAGGTCTCTCGGAACACCGATCTCGGTGAAGCTGTCGAGATTGAACATGTTGGGCGAAGCGGCCGAGATAAATGGAGCATGGGCCGCCGCGGCAACCTGCGATACCTTTTCGAGAAGGGCCATATCCTGAGGGTGATTGCTGAACTCGTAATCACCGATCAGCGCTCCGTATGAAGCGCCGCCGAACATGCCGAACTCCTCTTCATATATCTTTTTGAAAAGTGTGGACTGGTCGAATTCGCTTGCTTTTTCCATATCTTTAAGGAGGTCGCTCTTTGAAACGTTCATAACCCGAAGCTTCAAAGACTCGCCAGTCTCGCTCTTGTTGACGAGATAGAAAAGCCCTCTCCACGATCCTTCAAGCTTCTGAAAATCCTGATGGTGCATGACCTCGTTGAGCTGGTCGGATATCAGCTTGTCGATCTGGGCGATGCGGGCGTTTATCATGGCCTCGGTATCTTTCGACACCGTGATCACGCCTTCCATTATCTGGCTTACAAATTCTGAAAGGATGTCCTTCGCCCTTGCCTTCTGCACATCGTCGCGGGCCATTCGCCCTTCGTCGATAATCTTGTCGAGAAGACTCAATTCCTCTTTTTCAACTGTTTTGGTCTCTTTCCGGGTCAATTCCTGATTATCAGGCATACTCGCCACCCCCTCCCTATTATTCCTTCTTCTTCATGCCCGCATCGGCGGAAAGCTTCTGCAGTGCGTCGGTCGACGAAATTACATCCTGGAGAAGCTCGTTGAGATTGTCATTTCCATCCAGTTTGTTCAATAGCTCAGATAGCTTTTTCCTGGTTTCTATAAGCTTCTTGAGCGGATCGATCTGCTCGGCAACACGCTCCGGGGAAAAATCGTCAAGAGACTTGAATTTAAGCTCGACCGCTATCTTGGAATCATCGTTCGAAAGCTTGTTGTCCACCTTGTATGCGAGCCTCGGTTTCATGCCTTCCAGCACCTTGTTGAAATTGTCGCGGTCTATTTCCGTGAATTTTCTGTCCTTCAACTTCGGCAGCGGCTCTTCCGGCTTGCCTGAAAAATCCCCAAGCACGCCCACAACGAACGGTATCTCCTTCATCTCGATGGAGTCCCCGATCTCGACATCATAGGTAATCTGGACCCTCGGGGCCCTGACTCTGTCGAGTGTATGCTGCAGACTCTCCTTTTTCGCCATAGCTTAACCTCCTGAGTTTATTTGCTCCTTATAGGAAATAGCCTTTGTTATATCCCTTGTGCAAAGCCTCGGGAACAGATCGTTCCTGGCCTTTGCAAAATCGTCTTCACTTGCCCCTTCCGAGGTCAGGCACTGGTAATATGCATCGATCACTTCGGCTATCCAGATCGGAGATTCCCACTTTTCAAGACCCAGTTCGTCGATAAGCGCATAAAGCTGTTCGATTACGGGCCTCGCAAGATCCGGCCTCTGCGCCGTGAGGCTGAGTTTTGCCATGAAGAGTTTGTACCGGTTTTTCTGTCTGATCGACGGAGCCGCCGAGGATGCGTCAAGAAGCTTCTGCAGGGCTTCCTTGATTCCGCCTGAATTAAGCGTATCGAGCGCATCCTGCCATACAGCCTCTTCCACTCCCGAATTCTCGCCTAAACTTGCCGGTTGAATTATCACCGATACACCTCCGGCAGGCTGAACAGGAGAAACTGCAGCAGGAGATTTCTTCGCCTTTCCCGGTGAATTCTCTTCCCGGGTCGCATCATAATCCGCTGCTGCCTGTTCAGTCTCTTTTTTCTGGGCAGGCTCGACACCGCCCTTTTCTTTAAGGATACGTTCAACAAGCCTTAGATTATCGTCTATGGCGCTTCCCAGCTCAGTCAGCCTCGGAGCGTCTCTGCCGAACTTTTCCTCGACAATGGCGTCAAATTTATCAAATCCGGCTTTACATCTGGCTATTTCCCCGGCAAGAGAGGCATAAAACTGCTTTGATGACCTTGAAGCCGCCGCGTCGAACTGTTCTCCGGTTATCTTGCCCTCAGAGATTTTTTCTTCACGGGCCTTTTTCTTGTTCTCGTCGATATCTCCATACTGGTTCTTGAGGTCCTTTTCAAAACCGACCTGCCTGGATTCCTGCCAGCGGATATAGGAGTAACCTTCCGTAGAAGACGGGTCAGTCAACGGAATTTCATTTATTGAAGGAGATATCTTGTCGTTTAAAAACGACAGGGGACCCGCCCTGAATTCAAGGTCTCCATCATCGATTGCAGGATATACAGTATCCCAGAAATCCGTCAGGAATGATGTCAGTATATCAAATCCTGCGGCAAGTCCCGAAAAGCCTGTCTTCTTTATCAGGGCCTCTATCAGCCAGACCGCAATCTGTATGTCTTTTGTTCTGTTGGCCAGGGCATCGATTGCTATCCTGATGACCTTTTCCCAGTCAGAGGTTTTCAGGTCGCGCTGCCACTCCCCCTGGTCGAGCGTATCATCAGCACGCCTTGCCTCCTTGATCTCCTCGTAAACACCTGAATACCTGAGGTCTTCACCGCTGGGATTCTCTCCTGCAATGGGGGCGATGATCCTGTCAATGTCCTGCTGTTCAATTTTTTTCATAACTTTTCAATCATTCCTTATGAGGAAAATTAAAGACGATTTCCGCTAGTTCAAGAAGCGGTACGTCATTTTGTCCGATTTGAATCACATGCTGTCCCAGACCTTTGGAGAAATTCCCGCCGAGATCTTCCCATTCAGTCATCCGCCCCAGCCTTATTTCCGGAGATTTACTGAATTCAGAACCCGGATATAAAACAGGGAGATTGCAGTTTGCAGTAAGACCTTCCCATGTAGTGATGCTTGCAGGAATCCAGATAAGGTCCAGAAGGCTCTTCGGTTTTGCAACAACAAGCTCTCTTATTGCTTCGAAAGGAATCCACACATATCTGTCATGCACGAATGCCTCTAGGAAGAATTCCAGCACCGAGTCCGTGTCCTTGATGCCCAGGAATTCTTTATCTCCAATCTTCCCTGAAAGCCCCGGCCTCATGCCTGCCGCATCGTCGAACAGTTTTCGTGCCTTTTTCAGTTCACCTTCCGCCAGGTTTTTACATGCTTCCCAGTATGCTTCAAAATATGTCGGCGCATCAGTCAGGAATGACGGGAGCCTGCTGAAAAGGCATACCTTCAGCCTTTCATCCTGCGCCCTCAGAATATCCTTATAAGCGGATACCGCAACAGCTTTTCCTGCATCAATGGTGCTTATCATGTCGAGGTGTTTGAATGCCCTGTCCCATTCACCGCATAATGCAAGCACCTGAAACATAAGTGTCCGTCTGGCGGTATCGGCAGGCTTTGCTTTGATTTCATCGGTGAGAATTCCACGGGCCTCTTCAAGCCTGCCGGCTTTTATAAGTTCTGCCGGGCCCATCATAAAAGGATTCCCTCCATGGAGTCATTAAGACCACAACATCCTTTAAAATACAATACAAACATCGAAATCCGACACCATTTTCCGGTCTTATTCATATGTCAGCAGATTCGATATATCGTTCGGGTCAAGCGGCTTCCTGAAAACGCACAGGCATGACCTTCCCTGAGTCCCACCTATGAAAACAGCCTCGGGGGAACTGGAATCAGTCTTCTTCAATCCTGCCATATAAACTGAAATCTGTTCGGCCATCCCGTCCTCATCTCCCGGGACAAGCGGTATGAAACCGCTGCGGGGAACGTCCGCGCAGCAGCCTGATTTTTCCGGAAAAACGCCCTTGCCTGCAGCAGAAGGCGCACCAAGTCTTGACAGTCTTGCCTTGAACTCATCAAGGGAGGCGAGTTTCCTTGAAATGATGTATTCGGCCTCGGAGCATACGCCGGCCATTGCTTCAGGAATCGTTTCCCACTTTTCTTCCCATCCGGTTAGCATTCCGTATCCTGCAACAACCAGGGGATATTCCCTCCCCACGGCATCCCGGCTGTCTTTGAAAATACCGCACGAGATCATGTCCTTTCCCCCGCATTTTAAAAAATACCTGTAGGATACATATCTTCTTCCTGCTGACCCTGTTTTCATGAATCCCTTCTCGACAAGGCCGGAAAATACCTTGAGGCATCCGCTCTGAAAACCTATGGAGATGTAATCTCTAGCAACAGGATGCTTGCCCGTCGCCCCCCACAGCCACACATCAGGTTTTCTCAGGGAACCCAGCATGATGCAATTCTTGCGGGCAGCGCTCCCGGGGCCGTAGCCTCAGCCTGGGCCTGGGCTTCCTTCGCTTTTGCCTTAAGCACGGCTTCATGCCCGCTGAATCTGTAATGCACCTTGATAAACCTTATCCCCATAGCCCTAAGAGAGGCACTTTTGCCCGGAAATTCAGAGGCGCTGAATGTGCGGCTTCCTCCTGGAAAGTCCTTGAGGAAAGAAACGAATGCATCGGGGCCTGAATAATTTTTCGTAAGCGTAATACCCCCGACATCGATTGCGAATGTAACTCCGGTGCACCTCTGCGAGGACCATGTGAACGCCTTCCTGACCGGGTAGTTCATATTGACCAGGGTCTGCAGCTGATCGCACTGGAGTTCCAGATGAGTTGCATTCGGCTGTGTCGTAGCACCTTCGTTCGTCTCAGTCGGAAGCCCCTCGACAATGACGGTTGAATCAGGCGGAGGTCCTGAAGGTGCAGCTGAAACGGCCTGACCTACACGCGCCCTTGAGAAAAAGCCCTTGAATGCCGCCTCGAACGGTATGGTCCTGCCGATGACCTGTCTGGCTGAATAGCCTCCGCTCACGCTCCTTGAAACGAACGGGGCGGCCGGTCCTTTTATGAATTTCGTTCCATAGCCCTCGGGCGAAAACATAAGCTGGTTAAGCTGCATGGGATCGCTTATGCCCTGCACCTCGACCAGGACTTCCTTCTCCCATATTTCCTGAAGCCTGCAGGCGGTCTCCTGGCATGTATAGGCCCAGATGAAGTTTACCGGACCGCTCACGAGCGACCAGAACGGTTCCGTTGAAGGTATCTGGCTTGCGCCCATGAGCATTTTAAATGCATTGACGGCAGGAAGCACCGGAGACTTCGACGGGTCTTCGTTGAATGTCTGGCTTGCAGCCTGGAATGCGGCCTGCCTTGACGTGGTTACGATCTGAGCCGCTTTTGCAAGTGATTTTACATATTCATTCAGCGCCTTCGCCTCATTGAATTTCGAAGGCATCTTTATCTGTTCGGTCGCACTCGTTACCTCTGACTTGTTCTTGAATTTTTCCTTAAGCTTCTCTACGGTCTCAGCCGCCTTGGATACTGCCCCCGTATCCGCAACTGCCGCAACTGCACCGAGGGAGTCTATTTCCATGACAAGCTTCATCCATGCAGGATCATTGCCGGTGCTGTAAGGTTTCAATTCTCCGGCCATCTTTTTGATAAGGGCGATATACGGACCAGACCCTCCCATTTTCCGGGCTGCCAGTTTCCACTCCTCCTGGCCTTTCAGCCTCTGTTCCCCCTGTGGAAATACAAGTCCGAAATTATGCCAGGCTTCAAGATAAGCCGTTTTGTACCATGAAACAAACTCCTGTTTTCTGGAAGTGATAAGGACCGGGTCGGATACAGCCGTTTCCATATCAGCCAGGAAAAGATCCAGTTGCTTTTTACCGTTCGCGGTAAACGCAGGGGCCACCTGCACATCATCAAGCACCGGATTGCTGCCCCCCCAGAATGACTTCAGGGTTACCGCATATCCAGGGTACATTTCATTTACCCACCCGGTGACCCAGTGCAGGTCCTGCCTGTTTTTAAGGATTACCTCCAGCAGGGATTTGAGGTTTTTCATCTCGCCTTCAAGCCTGGTCTTGTCTTCTTCCCAGACAAGACGCCAGAAATAAAGCCCCATCATCTGTCCGGATACGTCGCGGTTGTCAATCCCTGGCGCAGTCAAGGCATATTTTTGCGCATCATCAGGGCCAAGGTCATCATTGATCCTGTTCCTGACCATTATCATCCGGCTTACAATATGTATGGCATAGAGCCCTGTTTCGGATTCCGACCCGGAAACGGAAATATTTGCGACCTCGGCTGAAAGCCGCCTGTCATATGGATTTAAAAGCATGGAGTCATATGTCCTGCAATACTGCTTCTTTAAAAGCTTCTCGACTTCCCTGCTCTGGGTAAGCCCGAAAGAAGGCATCCACCATGACCTGTTCTTTTTTTCAATCCTGAATATCGAATCCCTGAACTTCTCCATGTATGATGCATCAGCAGTCATTTCACCCGTTATTGCCGGTTTGTTGAAGAACTCTGCGGGAACGCCCCTTATAATTCCCAGGTTCCTCACAAATGAGAAACTCAGCAGCCCGCATATGGCTATGCCTATGGCAAGCCACGCCATAAGTCCGAGATTCTTCGTGAGCCTGTTCCATGCAAGGGCCTGCCTGGTCGGGGTGAAAAGCCCGCGTTCGGATGGCAGGATCGACGCAAAAAAGTCATGCAGGAAAAGTCCTTTGCTGGTATTGGGCAGCATGTCCCTTTCTTCGATAAGCCCGAGGCTATTCAGGAAATGCGAATATGGGCTGCCCTGCTGCTGTCCGCTCGAGAAGTACAGCCCTCTGAACATGGGCGTTTCCTGATAGGGATTGACCTCAAACACGCCTTTCAGAAACAAGGCAAGACCCGATTTCATCTTCCTGAATTCTTCAGGGAAAAGAAGAAGCGCAGGATCAAGTGACTGCGGCTTGTGGAATATAACGAGCCTGAGCGCGGCAAGGCGTTCGGACAACGTGTTCATGGCGCTGTCGATAAATGTATTGTATTCCTGTGAAGTATTGTTGTTTATCGCGCCGAATGCCTGATTAAGGCTTTCTTCAGGAAGCTGTCCGGAAAACTGCGTCATACCCTGGATCAGGTCGCACTTGGTTACAAGAACATAAACCGGGAACTTGCTTCCGAGCACCCTCATAAGTTCGCTGATGCGCTTCTTTATTTCCCTGCCTTCCTCTTCGAGTTTTTCCGGAGCACTTTCCACAAGGCTGTCTGCGGATACGGTCACTACAAGCCCGCTTAATGGTTCCTTTTTCCTGTATTTCGCGAGCAGGTTGAGGAACTTCTGCCACTCGTCCCTGTCGCGGCCATCATCAACCGGAATCGCATACCTGCCGGCCGTATCGATTATTATGGCCTGCTCGAAGAACCACCAGTCACAGTTTTTTGTACCCGAAAAACCCGATACCCTGTTCATCTCGGCGAATGGCGAGGAAAGCCTTGCGCTTTTTATTGCCGTTGTCTTGCCCGAACCGCTTTCGCCGAGCACCATATACCAGGGCAGTACATAAAGAGGATTGCCCAGTTTTTTAAGGTGAGAGCCCTTAAGTGCATTTATCGCTTCCCTGAACCTGTCCTGAAGTTCGGTGAAGTTTTTCTTCTCGTCATCCTTGAGCGTTTTTATGTAGGCCTCATCCTGCTCTATTATGCGGCTTACAAACTCCTGCTCCTTCTTTTTCTTCAATATCTGCCTTACGATGAAGGCGGCCATAGCAAGCCCGGCGAACCCGATCAGGAGGAAGAAACCCACCCACCAGGGCCAGCCGAGAATGAGCACTATCCCGAATGAAATAAGACAAACCAGAACTGCAGCCAGAAGGATTATCACATATTTTATCAGGCTTTTCATATTAAGGTACCAGTGTATTCGCTATATTGTTAAGGACGAAATAGTAAATCCCGTACAAAAACCCGAAGAGAGCGACCGGGATTGAAACGATTATTATGTTCATGAGGCCGTAACCGGGGCCTGAGGAAGCCCTGACACGGGCATTTTCAGCCGGAGGATACGCCTCGGGGAAAAGCTGAGTCTTTTTGAGCGCAGGAACTCCGACGGAACTTCCCATGAGCACTTTAAGGTTGGAAGTCTTCAGCTGATCGAGCAGAAATCTGTCTCCCTCCTTGCAGTATCTGCCCATGAACCCCATGGCAAGACACAGGTAGTAAACCTCTCTAGCATCGTTATTCTGCGGCCCGAGTGCATTGAGCTTTTCAAAAAATATCTCTCCTGCGGCAAGCGTCTGGTAATATTTAAGCTGAAGCGGCTCCTTCTGCCATTTCCCCTTTTCATTCCAGCCCGAACTCAGAATGGCCTCGTCAATCCAGGCGCACACGGCAAAACGGGCCAGATCGGCATCCTCCGCTCCGAAAGGCTCCAGGGCTTCATTGTAGGCGGCTGAAAGCATGCCTTCCACCCGGGACCTTACCTGTTCGAACGGCGGCTGTTTTTTCCCGGCCGATTTCAAAAAATATGCGACATATGCAACAAGTTCCATATAGCAGTCGGACAGTCTCATCTCTAGCCTCTTCCCGTGACCATGAGTTCGACCTTGAGGTCAGCCGGGGCGGAATCCCAGAATAGCGCAATATTCTTTCCCTTGAATACATTGGACCATTGATCGGTGTTATGATCGAGCTGATAATATATGGCCCCTGCCCTTCGCGGAAGTTCCTGCGGCGGCCTGTCCAGTTTCTTAAGAGCAACCCCCGGCAGTGCCCTTACGATAAGTATGGGCAGCGATTCCCTCGATGATATTTTGGCGCCTGCCTGAATCGAGGTTGCCATCGTCTTTGCATCCGACGAGGATTGAACCACCAGGTAGAACCTGTTCTTTCCCTCGAATATCGGCGCCGGAAGATCCGCGGAATAGTATGTTCCGTCATATATGAGCCCGTAGACATATTCAGGCCCTGCCGTTATCTCATCTAGGAGTGAAGTAATAACACCCTGGGCTTTCATAAAGCATGACCCAAGGTTTGTGTGCTGATACTTAGGGAAAACCTCATCAGTGGAATCACCGGCCCAGTTGTATTTTTCAGAAAAACCCGAAAGCTCCCCGATAATCTGCTTGAGAAGCCCGAAAGCGTTGAGCGGGTGACTCTGGGACGTCTCAGTCATCAGATAAAGGAGCGGCAGATAGCGGTTCAACGTCATAAGCGCCAGCAGATAGACCATATCACGTGAGCCGAAATCAGATGTCTGTATGCCGCGGTCCCTCTTGTATCCTTCAAGCTGGAAGGCTTTTGCTGCTATCTGGTCGCGAATCTCTCTTATAAGCTTCTCAAGCTGTTTTGATGATGAGAGAGTAAGGCTGGGTGGGATAAACGTCCCGGAAAGCACAATTTCTTCACCTCTTCTCTCAAGTTGGGCGACAGGAATTATCTCATAATCACCGAGCCTGTCTTTCTCGGTCTCCCAGAAAACCCTTATCGCGTATCTTATGGACCTCACTTCGGAAGAAGGCCCGTCAAGGTGAAGATCGGAAACCTGCTCGGGTTCGAGGAATGAAACGTATCTTGTGTTTATGCCGGTTACGGTGTCTTTTGCTGATATATTCGTTACATTCCTGCCCCCATTTTCCAGCTTTTTTATACCGATATAAACCGTAAGCGGTTTGCCGCCCTCGATCTGGTCTGCATCGAATTTTCTTGTCTCGCACACGGCATTTTCATGAATCCTGGCATAGCTCATATCGGGAAAAATGAAATCTCCTTCCGCTATCTGGAAACTGCCCGTTCCAAGGGAGGCTTCCATTATTTCGAGCCTGCCGACACCCCACATCTCGCTGGTCATGTAGCGTATAAGGGGTTCGGTCTGTGACTGCGAATAAAGCTGAAGGAGCTGCAAATGCTGAGGCTGAAGGAAAAGCCCCTGGTGCCATAATAGCGGTTTTTCCATAATTTGTTTTCCTCTTATTTGGAAATTATTTCTTTCGGTCCGAGGTCCAGGGTCAATTCAAGTTTTCCCGGCACCTTCTTCTTTTTCATCTTGAGGAAACCATATTTTTCATACACTTCCGGTATCTGATAAAGCCTTATGATGTTGTTCTTTTCCAGTTTGTAATACCCGGCAACAATCGCCACATACTTTGCGCCTTCAGCCCTGTCGACAAGCGTTTTCTGGTCCTTGCCGGGATCGACGAAAATCCTTGTGCATGCAATCGCACTGAAATCGAAATTGCTGCACTCCAGAAGCTTGTAAAGCCCCTGTTCATTTCCGGCAAGCTGGTTGAACATCGACGGATCCTTCAGCTGATACAGGCATATTGCAAGCTTATGCCCTTTGTTTCCCTTCAGGTTGAGTTTGGCATCGGACTTTATGTCAAGGACTATGGCATCCTTCTGATAGACCCACTGCACCACATCCGGTGAAGATGCGCATGAACTCATTATAAAAACGGCGAGCAGCACGACAGCATATCTTAGAGTTCTCATAATATTACCCCCTGTTTTCCATGAATAGTTTCTGGCAGTTCTTTTCAAACTGCCTCAATAAATCTTCCATGAAACGGCCGGAATCATACCATTTCCTGCACTTCATATATTTTTCCTCGAATATTTCAAAGGACTCGGCCTTTTTAAGCGGCCCTATTTTAAGGCCTGTCTGTACAGGCTCCATCTGTTTCGGATCGAGCACGGCGAGTACATTTCCGAGAACGGTTTTCGCAGCATCCTTGAATGCCTGCTGAGTTATAAGAAAGGCCTTCTTGACCTGTGAAAGATATTCTTCCAGCGATTTTTCCGAAGGCCCGTCTCCGAGGTTCGTACCTATTATGTGGCGGATCGTTTCATCGCCTTCTCCCGGCGTTCCAAGCGTCGAATTGATAAGGCCTACAAGCTGATTGAGTGAATCGAATATTATGTTAAGAGACTGCGCCAGCTTTTCAGGAAGAATCTCGGCCGGCATATCCGATGCGCTTCTGCCCAGTATCAGCGGAATAAGCCTCTGCATCAACAATGCGTCGGCATTGATGCTCTCTTCCGGTACGGGTTCTTCCTGCCCGCCTGCAAGGATATTTTTAATTCCTTCTATAACAGAAAGCTTATCCCTCAGGTCCTGACCTTCAAGCTCCCCCTGCAGAAGGGCCTCTATGGAAAATTCGGCGACAGCAGGATTAAGGCTGTATATCTTTTTTATCTCTTCTGTCAGTTTTTTCAAATCAGAAGGCAATGTCCCCATCCTTTACCTGAATCAATCGTCTTATTTTTTTATTATCACAGTCTCACTGAGTTCATCATCCTTATTTTCGGGTTTCTTTGTCCTGGCCCCATCCGGTTTTGCAGTTTCGGCAAGGGGTTCTGGGACCTTTTCCATATTCTGCGTCATTATGATTGTCGCCTCAAGAAGGTCTTCCCGGCTTACGGGCGGTTCAGGGTTCTGTCCGGAAGGCTCTGCCGTTCTCTTTATTTGGCCCCTAAGCGTAGATGAATTAAGTATTACCGTTTCATGAAAATCTTCCGGCTCTTCTATAATTTTTGTTTCCTGTACCGGTTTGTCTGCAGTTATAATAATGGTCTTTTCAAACGATTCCTCCCGGACAGATTCTTCTCCGGGAAGCGAAGTTTTATCATAATCCATCCATTTCTCTTTGATGCTGTCGAGGATACCGGCAATCCTTGCATTTGATTCGTCATCAACCGCAGCTTCCTTTTTTTCCACGATACCGGCCGGAATTTCATGATGGGCCCCGGACGGTTCGAAGAGCATCTTCATTATCCTATCCTTAAGCGCATTTAATGAAGAGACAAATTCATCTTCTGGAAAACCGCCATCGCCCGCATAGCCATGAAGCATAAGAGATATGCATGTTTGAACCGCCTCGTTCCAGATATCCGCATACTCTTCCCTTATGATTACACCTTCCGGTTTATAAAAGATATTTTCAGGACGGAATAAGCCATCGACTGTCAAATCCAGGCCCAAAGGTTCACCCCTGACAAAGGCATTGAGCATTTCCAGGAGACGGGCATCAATAGTGTCCCTTCCGGCGGATGGATTTGATATGAGAATGTATATCAGCATTCTTCCGAAGAAGTAGGCGAAAAAGGATTTCGGGGCACCGGGAAGCATCTGAAATGATTCGTCCGCTTCAGGGCCTTTGAGCAGGATGGTCCTGAAATTCCAGAAAGCTGGCAGGAGACCGCTTCCTTCTGGCAGTGTCACCCAAATCGATTCCGGACTCAATCCAAGGTCAGGATATATGAGGCCATCTGAACCTTTTACAATCCGGAACAGCAAATCAGCGGCAAATGAAAGCTTCAAATAAAGTATCTCCAGAAACACCCTGTCGTCGCCATCAAACAACAGTATTGACGAATACCCCTTACCCTTGTTAAAGGCCCTGAGGGCATTCAGACGGCCCGTAAGCCCCCTGGATTCAAGACTGTCCTCGATTTCCTCATATGGCGCGCCTGAAAGCAGCAGAAGAAAATCCAGGGCATTGATTGTACCGGCTTCGCTCAGAACCGCATGAAACGGATAAAAGGAGAGGCTCACTATATTCTTGAGGGCAGACCATCCTTCCCCGTAGCACTCAGTTCTATGTTCACACGAGGGGCAGGGTATATTCTGATCGGCCTTTACCAGCAGATTTACATACCCCTGCACAAGAGCGCTTTTGTCCCTTACATTTGCAGGTTCTTCACCGGAGATTTCAGCTGCATAAAAAACCGGGGTTCGGCCCTGAGAATGACATTCCGGACAGTAAAGATACCGTTTCAATGAGCTTGCGTATGAAGCGAGACTATTTTCCTTCAGCAAATATTCATCCCTGCAGATATCGAAACCTGACGAACAGACCGGACATACCGGAGTAAAATACACCTGCTGTTTAATACAGTAGAAAACTGGGTCAAACGGCAGATACACCCCATGAGGGTCCGTCCTTGCATTAAGAAGCATGCCGTTTTCATCTTCGAGCGCTTTTGTGATTATCCTTTGCCAGCTTTCATCGAGTGTTTTATTCGTAATGTCACCGAGTGTGCTGCCGTATTGCCGGTAATCATCCCGTGAAATTGTCAGGAAAGCCTCTTTGATGACAGCTCCCGCAGATGTTGCAACATTTGCCCTGATAACACTGGTAAACGGAAGAGATGAGTCTGCCGTAACAAACGGATATGATAGGCCTTCCGGTTGGGCAGCCTTAGCCGCAAGATCAAGCTTAAGGTGGATGCCGTTTCCGGTATCACCCAAAAAGACTGTGAATGGATTATTCATAATATCCTTTAATTATCGTTCTAATTTTCAAAACCATGCTGCCGGTGATGAATTTTCATGCAAGTTGCCCAGAGTTTCCAGAGATGCCTTTCAGACGGCATTTATTGAATCCAACTGTTTGCAAATATTAATTTTTATGGCTCAAAAGTCAAGCTTGCAACGGATGATTTCTCTTGTTCATGATTAGCAATAACGTTCTGAAAAAACCATTATCAGCCTTATGCCTTTAAATAGATTTCAGTACCAGGTCCTCAAGCCTGTCCGGCCAGTTCGTCAGGGAAACACAGCCTTCTTCAGTAACAAGAACGGTATCTGAATGCCTGAATCCGCCCATCCCCGGGATGTATATCCCCGGTTCGATACTTATAATCATATTTTTTTTGAGAATGGTCTCGCTTCCCAGCGCCACCCAGGGCGGTTCATGTCCGGTAATCCCGAAACCGTGACCTGTTCTGTGAAGGATATTGTCTTTATATCCGCGGTCCTCGATTACCTTAAGGACCTCCCGGTCCACTTCGGCGGCTGAAATCCCCTGTCTGACCATTTTGAAAGCCTTTGCCCTGGCCTCCATCATGGCGTCATATGGATCGCGGGCCTCGTCCGGTACCGATCCCATGAAAAAGGTCCTTTCGAGTTCGGCCGAGTATCCGTCGGCCTGGACTGCAATTATAACTACATTCGGTCCGCCCTCTGCGAACTGGTCAAACAGGCCCGGCATGGAATGAGGCTGTGCAGAAAGCTTTCCGGGCCAGACCGCGCAGACCGCTTTGCTTACCAGAATATTCGGATTGGGGATTTCGAACAGTATGCGGGCCAGCATTTGTCTGGTTCCCTCAGAGTAGACCGCAAGCTGCTGAGCTCCCGGACGGCTGAGCTCCAGTGCCGTCTTCATGCCTGTTTCTGTAATACTGCACGCATGGGATATTCGGCCTACTTCATAGTCGCTCTTGATCATGCGGGCTTCATCAACTATATCGACTGCTTTGAGCTTTCCGGGCATGACGCCTTTCAATGCAATTGAAATGGAAGATTCGATGCCGACCTCGGCGTCATCAGGAATGATCTCCTTCAGTGTTTCCACATATGTCCGGCCATGAGGTGCGGGAAACTCATAATAAGTGTGATATTCAACATCAAGAAGGACCCTGTCCTGCGCATGGCTGACCTCCAGCCCGGGCGTAACCATTGAAGGCTTGCCGGAGGCAGGTATCACAAGAAAGAAAGGCCTCTCAAACGGTATGTATGCAAAATTTGTCAGGTAATAGACATTCTCGGTATTCGCGCAGACATAGTAATCAAGTTTTTTCCTCTGCATGTACTCGCGCAAAGCATCTATGCGGGACTGCAGTTCCTGTTTTTCAGGTCTTGAGGTAACTGGCGTTATTTTGACCGGCATCTTTCCCTCCCCTGTTTTTCTTATCATTTACTATAGCGTGTTTCCTGCGGCAAAGCTTCTGTTTATATGTTACCCCAAAAGTCATCGGCATTGGCAAACAAGTTGCTTTTTTACCTGTTGTCAAATGATTACATATACTAACTCTAGCCAATATTGAAATTGTTGTTTATCTTTATTGAAGATTTTTCACGAAAAACATCTAGAGAATTTCCGGAACAACAACTCAGTCAGAAAACAAATTGAACAAGGGGGATGATATGAACAGTGATCTGAAACAGGTGAATTTTTCCATGCAACCCGGAGAAGAGGTAATGGAGCTTTGCAGGATTTTCGGCATTTCACAGCCTGATCAGGCCCCGCCCCGCAAGGAGGGCCAGGGACCGTTCAACAGACTCGTGCTCAAAAATGCGATGATGATCGACGGTACAGGTGCACCCGTTCAGGGGCCATTCAACATCGTAGTCATTCGCGACCGGATAGCGGAGATCCGCCATGCAATGTTCCTTCTGCCCCCTGAGCAGGGAGACCTCGAGATAGACTGCACCGGCAAATATGTTCTTCCCGGATTCGTCGATTCCCATGTCCACATTGGAAACCCTTCGGAAGGACTTTGCGGAAAGGTCACCCCTCCGGAATATATATTCAAGCTATGGATGGCTCACGGCGTAACGACCGTTAGGGAATGCGGAGCGCTTATGGGTCTCGACTGGACCCTAGCGCTCGAAAAAAAGAGCGAGGCAAATGAGATCACCGCACCAAGGATCGTCTCCTACCCGACACCCTATACGCCATATATAGTAACACAGGTGAGATCAGGAGAAGCGGCACGCGCATGGGTAGATGAAGTGGCGAAAAAAGGTATCAAGGGCATCAAGCTGTTCGGTCACTATCCGGAGGTAATGAGTGTCATTTACGACGAGTGCAGGAACCGCGGGCTTAGAAGTTCATGCCATCATACGATAGTCTGGGCCAGCCGTGTGAATGCGCTCGACTCCTGCCGCATGGGATTGACCAGCATGGAACATTTCCTGGGGCTGGCGGAGGCGCTGGATCCCACCTCCACGATCCAGAATTTCCTTCCTGACTATAACTATGAAAACGAGCTTATGCGCGCCCTGCAGGATGCGCGCATGTGGAGGCCGATTATACCGGGTGACCAGCGGTGGAGAGACGTGCTCGACGAAATGCTGGAGCACGACCTTACCATAGTGCCAACCCTTTCAAGCTGGGAACCGGGCATGGACGTCATGCGATATACGTATGCAGAGTGGCACAAGGATTATACGCTTCCTGCACTCTGGCGCTTTTTTCAGCCGAGTCTGATGTCCCACTGGTCTTTCTATTACGACTGGACCACGGCTTATGAGATCGAGTTCAAACGTGCGTATCCCAAGTGGATGGCCTTTATAAACGATTACAAGAACATGGGCGGCCGGGTAACGGCCGGCAGCGATTCAGGCTTCGGAATGAAGCTCTTCGGTTTCGACTTCATCCGCGAGCTGGAACTGCTTCAGGAAGCGGGTTTCCATCCTCTGGAGGTGGTAAGGTCGGCAACGCTCGACGGAGCGAAACTTCTGGGTATGGCTGATGAAATAGGCAGCATCGAACCGGGGAAGAAGGCAGATCTTCTGGTAATAGATGAAAATCCCCTCATGAACTTCAAGGTGCTCTATGGAACCGGACATATGCGTATGGATACGACTACAGGAGAAGTAAAGAAAATAAAGGCCCTGCGTTACACCATAAAAGACGGCATCGTCTATGACTCCCAGCAGCTTCTGGCCGATGTGGCCGAAATGGTTACAAGGGAAAGAGAGGCTGAATCAGTGGCCGGTTAAACAAGGGATTCTAACAAGGCATCGGGCATTATGAGCCCGATGCCTTGTTTTTTCAGTCTTTTGGCGGATAACCCGTTATCTGTCCTATCCTTTTATTCAGAGGGGCGATTATTTCAAAATTCTTTTTATAAACATCATTGAACAGATCGGTATAAATATTGTGAGTCTGAGCATTTGGTTCGAACTTTCTGCCTGTCCGCACCATGGCCTTTACCGCATCCTCGAATGAACCGTGCATGCCTACGCCTACAGCCGCATCTATTGCTGCGCCAAGGGCCGATATCTCGGTTGTGGCCATACGGTATGTCGGCAGGTTGAACATGTCGGCTGCTATCTGAACGGCAACATCACTCCTTGAACCCCCTCCTCCAACCCTTATCTCTTTGATTTCCACACCGGTTTTGCTTGTGACAACCTCGTTCATGCGCCTGAGTTCAAATGCTATGCCCTCGAGTATCGCCCTGTAAATATGAGCCCTTGTATGGACATCGCCGAAACCTATGATCGAACCTTTTGCATACTTGTCATTTACCAGCGGCGACCAGTAAGGCTGAACCATAAGACCCATACAGCCCGGTGGAATATTCTTTATCACCTCGTCGAATATGACTTCGGGCGCCACACCGCGTTTCTCCGCCTCCAATGCCTCCCTGTGTCCGAATTCCTGCTTGAACCATGTGACCATCCAGAAACCGCGGAAGATGAACATTTCAATGTCCCATGTCTTCGGGATGGCCGCGGGCCATGTGAAAAACCTCATTTTGCCGTCTTCGATATATTTTCTTGTAATAACTTCCATTGCCGTTGCGGTACCGAAACTGATCACCGCTATCTTCGGGTCGATAGCACCTGCTCCAAGGAGTTCACACTGCTTGTCGCCAGCACCTACAACAACGGGAATGCCTTCAGGAATACCTGTTTCAGCTGATGCCTTTTTGGTAATGTGCCCGATAATTTCATTCGGTTCGCAAAGTTCGACACAATGGTCCTGCCTCATTCCGAAAGTTTCATAAACAAATCCAAGGGCGCTTCCATACCAGGAAAGTTTCTTGTAATCGAAAGGCCATATGCCGGTTATCATGCCTTTCGAATCCTTGAATTCGTCGGTAAGCTTCTTTACGAAAAACCCTGTAACCTGAACGAACTTGTGGGTTCTGGCATAGATTTCCGGTTCGTTCTCTTTTATCCAAAGAAATTTGGAATTCTTCTGTGCATAACGTATTGTTTCGGTCTTGCCCATCAATCCGAAAGCTATCTTGCCGATGGCGGGAAGCGGCGGGGGGTTGTTGACTATTCTATTGTCAAGCCAGATTATACCCGGACGCAGCGCATTCCCGTCTTTATCCATGGGTATTACCGTGTTTCTCTGACTTGTTATCCCGACAGCGCCTATTTCTGCCTTGTCAATTTTGACCCTGTCCAGAAGGGTGCTGCACACGAGACAGAGCTTGCTCCAGTAGTCTTCAGTCCTCTGTTCGGCCCATCCGGGCTTCAGGGAAAAATATGGTTCATACTGTGCCTGTTCGATTCCGAGTTCATTGCCTTCCTTGTCGAACAGGACCGCCCTTATACTCTGTGTTCCGGAATCAATTGCCAGGATATATTTTTTTTCTGCCACTTTAACCTCCAGGAGAAATATTTAACTCCAATAATAATCAGCAACAGCATGAAAAAAAGCGGTTGGCAAGATAAAATAAGTATTCAAATTTTTCTTTACTTGAGAAGCCCTTTTGTGGTTTATCTCCAATTTACGCATAAAGGAGGTAAGAGCAATGGGTACATTCAGCGTATGGCACTTGATAATCCTTCTGGTGGTGGTTCTTATAATCTTCGGCGCAGGAAAATTGCCTGAGGTTGGACAGGCGCTCGGCAAAGGCATAAAGAACTTCAAAAGCGCAATGAATGAGGAAGAAAAAAACCTCAAAGGCAACCTGGAAGACAAGAACAAACCTTCAAATTGAATTAAAGAGGACAGGCCGGACTTTTTCGCCTGTCCCTGATCCTATTTTTAATCTTTTCTCTAATAAACGCTTAGACTTCAAATCGCTGATAATCGGCCTATATTCATTAAAGATTTTAAATAAATTCTTTATGCAATATCATGAAATTTTCTGATAATATTACCTAATGCGACCCTTGATTTCATTTGTGACACGTCACCCGTGGATCGTCCTTATCGTAGGGATAATTCTGGCGGTTCCGCTTGCTTACATGAAGCAGATGACACCTCTCAACTATGACATCTTCACCTATATGCCGGAGGACGTCGAATCGGTCAAAGGTCAGCAAATTCTTCACGAGCATTTTCAGACGGCTAATACCGCATACATACTTCTGAATACTACAAATGTACCCTTTGTACTTAGAATACAGAAAGATGTAAGTTTGATAGATGGAGTCCAGCGCGTCTCATGGATAAACGAAGTTGTCGATCCTAGCGTACCTGACAGTTTTGTACCCCAGCAACTCCTTGGCATTTATAAAAAAGGCAGCTATTCCCTGCTTCACCTTTCATTTGCCGAACCGAGTTCATCCGCAAAGACTCTTGAAGCCATAAAACAGATCAAATCCTATCTCGGGAAAAAAGCCACAGCATTCACAGGCCTGCCGATATTCCTGTATGAACTGAGAGAACTCATGGAAAGCGAGAAGCTCATAACATTCATGGCTGCGGCATGCTTTTCCTCGCTGGTAATCGGCATTTCTCTTGGATCATGGGCGATTCCAATTATATTCATGCTCTCCATCGGAATAGGGGTAATCTACAACCTGGGCACGAACTACTTCATGGGTGAGGTTTCATACATAACAAGCGCTATTGCATCAGCCATTCAACTCGGGGTAATCCAGGATTTTTCCATCTTCCTCATACATCGCTACCATGAGGAAAAAAAGCTCTTTCCCGACCCGCAAAAGGCAATGGAATCCGCCATAGCAAATACCCTTCCAGCCATTCTGCCCTCTGCCCTCACATGCATGGCAGGATTTCTTGCACTCATTCTCATGAAAATGAGGCTGGGACTAGATATGGGATTTGTTATGGCAAAGGGCGTTTTCATGGGTCTTGCAGTAACAATGACGCTTCTGCCTGCAATGCTGCTGGTGGCCAACCGCTTTGTCAAAACAAGAGGGGAAAAGACTACTAGCGCCATCGGTACAAAAATATCCACATTCCTAGTGAATAATTCCGGCAGGATTACGGTTTTGTTCATCCTGCTTTTTATTCCAATGATCTGGGGGAAAACCCATGTGAAAATATCCTATGATCTTGATGAAATGCTTCCCAGAAATCTGGAATCCATCAAGTGTCTCGAGACAATAAAAAATGTGCTTGGTTCAATGGAAATATCCTATATCGTATTCCCTGATACGATCCCCCGCTTCAGACAGGAAAATGCCATAAAAGAAATCAGGAATATAAAAGGCATAGTCAGTGTGATTGCGCTTACATCTCTCGCGGATTCCGCCGTGCCCGAAAGTTTTATACCTGATAAGGCCAAAGCCCTTTTTTCCAAAGGCGGTTATTCAATGATCATGGTCAAATTCTCGGATGAACCCGGCAGCACCATCAGCAACCAAGCTGTCGATTCGATAAGGTCAGCAGTAGAGAAAGCCGGCATCAAACCTTCCTGGCTGGCCGGCACCACACCCATCAACAAGGACATGATGGACATCTCCAAGAGGGACATTCCGGTTGTCGATATGGCGTCCCTTATAAGCATTATAGTAATAATAGCCCTGTTCATGCGTTCCGTTTCCATACCTTTTGTTCTGGTGGCAGCAATCGAGCTTGCCATTTACACGAACCTAAGCATTCCGTACGCCATGGGCCGTTCAATACCTTTTCTGACAATAACCAGCATCTCATCCATACAGCTTGCGACAACGGTGGATTTCTCTATTCTGCTTATGACCAGGTACAGCCAGTGGAGAAAGAAGTTACCGAAGAAAGAGGCCATGATTAAGGCTCTCTCAGGCGGAATGGGCGCAATAACGATTTCGGGATTGAGTCTGGCTGCCGCAACAAGCGGCATAGCCCTTACGTCGCATGTAAGCGCGGTATCATCGCTTACACTCATGATCGCCCGCGGAGCGCTCATATCGACGGCCGTTATAGTATTCCTGCTGCCTTCGTTCATCCTCACCTGTGATAAGATAATTACTCATACGAGTATCGGATTTTTAAGAAAGAAAGGAGAAGAGGCATGAAAAAGGCTATCTTCATAACAATGCTGATCATGTTTGCGGCGCTACCGGTTTCAGCCAGAAGCCTCAGCCGTAATGAAACGGTATATGTCAATCTTGACGCTTCAGGTAAACCCCGGAGGCTGGAAGTGGTGACCTGGCTCAGAACTGACGGTAAAAAACCTTCATCAGATGCCACAATTCTTACGGGCATAAAGAACATCAAAAGCGAGACACTGCCTGTGCAGAAAGACGGGTCATACTTGTTCGACACAAATGATAGAGATATATTTTACAGCGGCATGACAGACAAGCCGCTTCCTTTATCAATTGATATAACATATTTCCTGAACGGCCGTCAGACGGACCCCTACAGGATTAAAGGCATGAGCGGAAAACTTGAAATCAGGATGACAATAACCAACAGAACATCAATCAACAGAACGGTAAAATACCGTGAAATAGGAACCGGTATAACAAAAACATCACAGGCATCAGTTTCCGTTCCCTTTACCGTTATGGTCTCCACTGACCTTCCCATCGAGAATTACGGCAATGTTGACGCGCCTCAGGGTGCATTTGCAGTAGTGGGAAACCAGATTAAGATGAACTGGCTGGTTTTTCCCTTTACCACGGAGACAATCCATCTGAAAGCGGATGTTACCGGCTTTAAAATACCATCAATAATGTTTACGGTGATTCCGAAGATGCCCCCCCTCCCCAAGTTTGAAGTCGAGGGCAGGATGAATAAGATATACAGTGGGGTTGACCAGGTTGGAGCGTTTCTCATGAAAGCTCAGGCCGGAGCGGTGGAAATGAATGACGGCCATAAAAAACTTAAAAACGCTCTTGTCCAGATGGAAGACGGCACCGCCAAACTCATTCAGGCAAGCGAAGCTCAGGCTGAAATGACAAAAGGTGCAATCACTATCAACAGGGGGCTGGCTGAAAATCTTGTCAGACTCAAAAAGGTGCCGTTTATGTCTGGTAAGGCAGACCAGGCGATTGGTTATCTGGATATCCAGGCGAAGTTTCTTGAGCTGCTTGTTTCAGGAGGGCCCTTTCCTGAAGACGTACTTTCATTTCTGAGAGAGCACGGAAAGCCGGCGCCGCCTGTCAAGGAATTCCCGGGAATAATAATTACCGAAGGGGGGCTAAGGCAGCTTGATAATGGTATAAAACAGATGTCTGCCGGCGCCGTGCTTCTTGAAAAAGGGTCAGGACAACTTCAGGACGGTCTAACCCAGATACGCTTGCAGGGTACGGAGAAAATCAAGAAAGGCATTCAGGAAGGGGCTGAACCTCTGATGAAACAGCTGGCAACCATTGACATCGGATACATTATGGCACAAAAGTATGACAGGTTCTCAGGCAGGCAATCTGACATCAAGAGTTCAGTACAATTTATCATGAAAACACCTGGGGAATAATTTTATAAACGGAGGAAATTCATATGAGCATGAAAATCAATTTCATAAGGCATGACAAACCAAAGGAAAAACCTCATCACAGCATCCTTGGCTTTGGCAAGCATTTTACGGATCATATGTTTATAATGGACTATAACACCGAGAACTCCTGGCATGATCCGAGGATTGTTCCTTACGGACCCATAACCATGGACCCGTCAACAGCTGTTCTGCATTATGGACAGGCTATATTCGAAGGGATGAAGGCCTATATCTCGGAGGATAAGAGAACTCTGCTTTTCAGGCCCGAAAAAAACATCCAGAGGATGAATGCAACCTGCGAGAGGATGTGCATTCCCCTGCTTGATGAAAACTTTGTCCTTGAAGCCATAAAGACATTCGTGAAATACGAAGAGCACTGGATTCCCACCGCTCCCGAGACATCCCTGTATATCAGACCGTTCATTTTCGCAACGGATCCGTACCTGGGCGTCAGACCTTCGTCGACGTACAAGTTCATGATTATTCATTCGCCTGTTGGGGCATACTACCCGCAAGGCATCAATCCGGTAAACATCTATGTTGAAACGAAATATGTAAGGGCAGTGCCCGGCGGAACCGGCAGCATCAAGACCAGCGGCAACTATGCGGCAAGCCTGAAAGCGCAGGCCGAAGCCGCGGAAAAGGGCTATATCCAGGTTCTCTGGCTTGACGGCGTCAACAGGAAATATGTCGAGGAAGTCGGTTCCATGAATGTATTTTTCAAGATTAGAGGAGAGGTCATCACACCTTCTCTGGAAGGCAGTATCCTTCCGGGCATAACAAGGGACTCGGTAATCCAGCTTCTCAAGCACGAAGGCATACCTGTTCAGGAAAGAAAGATATCAATCGAGGAGATATACAGCGCCCATGAAAAAGGTGAACTTGAAGAAGCCTTCGGGACAGGCACGGCTGCCGTCATATCTCCGATCGGCGTCCTTGACTGGGCAGGCAGGGATATCCTTGTAAACAACGGCAAGATAGGACAGATTTCACAGCATCTTTACACCACGCTTACGGGTATTCAGTTCGGCCGGATTCCGGATAAATTCGGCTGGACGGTCGAGGTGAAGTAATAAGAAGTAATCAGAGTCTGACTATAAGGCATGTAATATATCTGGGATTTATTTCATTGACTGACTTAAATCCCGATAGTTCCGACTCAAGGCGCATGCAGAGCTGATCAACAGTAGCGCTTACAGCCTGGCGTTTCGATTCCGGAACCATGCCATAAACAAGATCTTTCAGCTCACCGGCAAAAGCAGTTCTTACACATCTCTTCCCTTCTTTCAATGAAGTTGCAGTCTCGACAAATACTGCAAACTCGCTTTTAGAAAGAGGCCTGAACCTGTTTTCTCCTGAAACAACGTTAGCCGCAATCGCTGTAAGTATTATATTTTCCAGATCAAGACCCTCGGAATCGACATTGGATCCCTTCAGAGAAGCCCCCTTGAAATCGAAATACTCAAGCATCAAGCGCAGCAGGTCAAGCCTTCTTATAACATCATTTGAATAATCGACATCATCTATTGTTATGAACCTGTCTCCTGTCATCACTGGATATTTTTTGAGAAGATCATCGGTAATTTCTCTGCAGGATGCAGGAACAATGCCCCTGTTCAGGCCCTTCAGGCTTTTCCTGAGACTGTCCTGCAGTTCCATGAGGGTATTGAAACCAAGAGAAAACAGTGTTTCAGCCGTCATTGTCTTCAATATGGCAGGGGCATCCTGAGCTTTTGTGCGCATTGCAATGGATAATCCAAGCGATGTCAAAGCCGCTGCTTTTTCCACCGATAATTTCAAAGAGACGATATCATTGAGAGGCTTGTAGTCGGCCATTATGATCTTATTTGCAAGATACATCATTTCAAACGAGAAATTCTCCACTGTCAACGGGTCTGCTTCTGCCATCGCCGAAACCAAGAGGCTGTTCGCTGATATCTTCTCGTTGTACAATGCAGGCAAAAAGAATTTCTCCTCTTCCCTGATAACAGGAATCTGATCTGTTCTCAGATCTGAAGAAATGATTTTATCCGTGGGTCTTCTTGCATAAATTCCCGATGCTTCCTCAGGCGGTGTGAAACCGAGTTCCGTGAGCCTGATTGAACGGTGATGAAATGCCGTTTCCTCCATGTTTGCAGGAAGTTCCCAACGAACACCTTCCAGTATTCTGAAATACATTTCCTGGTTATACAGAAAGGCGCTGTCCAGTATAAATCTCAGAAGCTTCGTTTCTTCCGTATCCCCGGAAAATATGAAAAAGTAGTTATTATCAAACGTTTCAAATCCCGCCTCTATTATCTGGGGTATGTTGTCATCGGTAGGACTGGTGACAATTACTTTCAGGTATGGATAAAACAGGAGGACCAGAAGTTCCAGGTCCAGTATGTTAAGAACATCCATAAGGGTATCGTCAGCCGCATTGACAAGCTCGTTCAGCCATTCAAAAATACCTTCGATCGACGGACTGTCACCTTTCCAGCAGTCAATGTCAATGAAGGAAGCCACCCTTTCAGGCTTGACATAAGGAAGCAGGAACCGGCTGTCTCCGCCAAAGCTTTCCTTGATTATCATGTAGGCGTCCTGAACCGGTATATGCTGGAGTATTTCTTCGCAGTAAGGGGAATCGATTATCGCTTTTGCCCTGTCTTCCAGAGAACCGGCAAGGACCTTTGTTATCTCTGTCGCAAGCTCTTTACTGTTTTCCATCCCCTAGGGATAGCACAGGCTCAGCATGTCATCAAGCCTGCAATAGGTTTATCACTTAAGCCTGTCCTCGTGGCCCATGAAATCATCTTCGCCGAAGAGTTTGCGGCTGAACCAGTGCCTGATCCTCGGGGTATAATCTTCTACTACATAATAAATCGAGGGGATTACGAACAATGTAAGTGCCGTACTGACCAGAAGACCGAAGCTTACCGCAAGGGCCATGGGAGAACTGGTCTCAGAACCTTCACCACGGGAGAATGCCATGGGAAGCATGCCCACAATGGCCGTCAAGGACGTCATCAGTACCGGCCTCAGTCTTATGCTCGCTCCCTGTATGATCGCCTGCGTCTTATCAACCCCCCTTAATCTGAGCTGATTGATATAGTCAATCATGACTATTCCGTTCTTAACGACTATACCCATAAGAATTATAAGGCCCATTATCGAAGATACCGACAGAGTGTTGCCTGTGATGAGAAGGCCAAGAACAACACCAATATATGCGAGCGGCATTGTGAACATTACGACAAAAGGCTGCGACAGCGATTCAAACTGAGCGGCCATGATCATATAGATAAGCAAAACAGCAACGAGGAAAGCAAGGCTCAGTTCCTTGAATGACTTCTGCATCTGCTCATACTGTCCGCCTATTTCATATGAATATCCCTGTTTCATTTTAATTTTGTTGAGAACTGCCTGTATGTCCTTGGTTATACTCGCAATATCCCGCTTGAAGTTGGCTGCACCGATTGTCACAACACGTTCCTGATCTTTTCTGAAAATGGAAATCGGGCCATATGATCTGACTGATTTCGTAACCTGTGAAAGGGGAATCATCGTGCTTATTCCTGCTCCGGGATATGAAGCGGCCGCCTGCGCTGCAACAGGAGACTGTATGTATATATTCTCCAGCGCCTTGAATGAGCCACTCCCGGCATCATTGAATTTTACCTTTATGTCGTATTCCTTGCCGCCTTCGCGGAAGAAGCTTACTGTTGTACCCTGCATTGCGGTTTGAACGGCATCGGCAATCTGATATACATACAGGCCCAGTCTTGCCGCCTCCTCCCTGTCAACTTCAATATGCAGTTCCGGTTTTCTCTTTTGAAGCGATTTCTTAAGGTCCTTCAGTCCCGGGACAGGTATAAGCTTCTGCATTACTTCATCGCTCAGCTTGTCCAAGACCTCAAGATCCGGGCCTGTAATATCTATTGTGATAGGGCTGCTGTCACCACCCATAAGATTTCCTACGACGTCCTCGAATCTGTAATCAACACCTTTCAATTTCGGGAAGAGGTTCCTTACCTCATTAACAATGACATCCATGTCTTTTTTACGGTCATCTTTTTCCTTGAATCTGATCCATACAGTTGATTTATTCGTACCGCTGCCCTGGTCAAATTTTGATCCCTGAGTCTGGCCGACAATACTTACGACACCAAGCACCTCGGGCCTTGCAAGAAACAGTCTTTCGATCTGTTCGGTGACATGATTGGTTTCGGACAGCAAGGAACCTTCCGGTAGCGTAATGTGCATTGACGAGATCGAATAATCCTGCTTGGGCATAAACTCGGCACCCAATAAAAACGTGAGACCGATGCTTAAAAGGAGGATGCCGAATGCGCCGCCTACAACCTTTTTCTTATTATTTAGTGCTTTCGCAAGGAGTACTGAATATTTATCATTCATTTTCTTGATCCAGCCTTTTTCTTCAATGTTCTCATAGACCTCTTTTTCTTTCTTGAAGAGTGAGGCTGCAATAGCCGGAATAACGGTGAAAGCCACAATCAAAGAGGCTCCCAGAGCAATACAGACAGTGAATGACAGAGGCCGTGCAAGTTTTCCTGCGACATTCTTTGCAAGGCTCAAAGGGATGAAAACCGCCATGGTAGTAAACGTGCTGGCGGTAACCGCAAGGATCACCTCTCTTGCGCCATCTATTGCAGCTATGTTCCTTGGTTTGCCCTGTTCCAGATGTCTGAATGTGTTCTCTATTACAACGATTGCATCGTCAACAACCAGTCCGACGGCAAGAGTTAGGCCCCCCAGGGTCATGATGTTGAAGGTGTAGCCCAACCAGTTCATGCCTATAAAAGTAGTGACTATCGATAGCGGTATGGCCAAGGCTATCGCAAATGTGGCCCTGAAAGACTTCAGGAAGATAAAAACTACGAATATGGCGATAAGTCCACCCAACAGGGCGTCTTTCCCGGTGTTAGAAATGGAATTCTTAATTATCTTTCCTTGGTTGTAGATCATAAAGAATTTGACGCCTGCCGGTACAGTCTTTTCGATTTCCTTCATCTTTGCAAGAACGCCTTCGGCCGTCTTGACCGTATTTGATCCGCTCTGCTTCATTACTCCGACAATGACTGTCGGCTCACGGTTGGTCCTTTCCTGACCTCGAACCTCCTTGAAACCGTCTTTCACTTCGGCGACATCGCTCAGATGTATGATCTGGCCCTGTTTTGTCGCATTGATGACTATGCCGCGTATGTCATTCAAATTATTAAAATAACCGCTGGTTCTGATCAGATACTCTTTCTGGTCAATGTTGACATGCCCGCCTGACATACTCAGGTTTGACACAAGAATGGCTCTCTTTATCTGCTCGAGCGAACAATCCGTGGCCTTCAGTTTGACCGGATCAATCAGGATTTGAATCTCACGTTCCTTGCCTCCGTAAAGCCATACCTGTGAAACACCATCAACCCGCTCCAGCTTCGTCTTTACGGAAGTCCTGAGATATTCTCTGAGCTGCATGGTATTACCCAATCCGGTAACTCCATACTGGATTACAGGCATGTTTGAAATATTATATTTCATAACCATCGGGTTATCCGCATCCTTGGGAAGATATTCAGATACCCAGCTCAGTTTTTCTCTTACATCCTGCGCAGCCGCATCGATATTTACACCCCACTCCAATTCAATCCTGATTGTGGATATACCTTCAGCCGACGTCGAATTTATCTGCCTTACCCCTGCTACGCTTCCGACAAATTCTTCTATGGGACGTGTTATACCTGTTTCGATCTCTTCTGAGCCTACCCCGGGATAAGTCGTTATTATTGTAACAACCGGAAATTCAAGTTCAGGAAAAAGATCAATGCCAAGATCCCTGAATGCCAGCAGGCCAAAAAGGGCAACAATGAGAGTAAACATTGTAATGGCGATGCGTCTCTTGACTGAAAATTCAACAATACTCATTGTATCCCCTCCCGTTTAAGTCAATACAGAACAGGTTTATTTATTGACAGACGGCGCAACCGGACTCTTCTGCTGCTGAACGGCTGCCGTTCCGGCTGCGACAGGTGCAGGCGCGATAGCAGATTTGTAATTAACGGATGGTGCAAGAGTAGCTTTCACCATGAGGCCATCACTCAGACCTACCTGACCTTCGACCACCACATAATCTCCGGGAACAAGACCATTAAGTACTTCATATGAATCATTTCCCTCTATTCCAATTTTAACGGGTGTTTTTATTACTTTTCCGCCTGAAATCTTGAAAACATAGAAACCTTCTTCTCCTGGCAGAAAAGCCACCTTTGGAGCATTTACGGCATCATTCCTGGCTTTCTGTACAATCTGAGCCCTGGCTGTCATTCCACTCCTTAGTTTCAAGTCCGGATTCTCAATGGTTATCGTCACCTTGAAAGTTTTGCTGACTGAATTTATTGATGGGAATATCTTTGAAATTGTACCCTCGAAGGATTTATCAGGTATCGCGTCAACAGTGACAATACATTTATTGCCTACTTCAAGATAACCGAATGCATCTTCAGAAAGGTCAATCTCGAGTTTCACCCTGTTCATATTTTCAACCACAAATGCAGGCGTTGGGGACTGGGGGGCCGTGAGTTCTCCTTCATTTACAAACTTGCTCGTGACTATACCTGAAATAGGGGAAACAACCCTGCATTCGCTGACGTTCTTTTTCGCGTTTGCAAGTTCAGCGTTTGCCTTATCCATAACAAACTGATCACCTTCAAGTCCGCTTTTTGCATCCTGATACAACTGCTCTGCAATTGCATCTTCCTTATGAAGGCTTTCCGCACGCAAGAAATCCCTTTTGCTCTTTTCAACTTTAACCTGCTGACCTTTTGCCATTGCGGCAACACCCTGGACCATTATACGATAATCGGAATCATTTATCTGCATAAGGATCTGCCCGGCTCCAACAGGTGAACCCTCCGTTACATAAATTTTGAGCACCCTTCCGGCAACCTTTGGAAATATTCTGGCTACATCTTCAGCAGCTATAGTCCCCATCGCCGAATATTCCTTAAGGATGGTCCCTCTTTCGACTTTGGCAACAACAACTTCAGCCTTTCCAGAATTGGCGTCCTTCCGGTTTGACTCATCTTTTGAACCGCAGCCGCTAAAAGCCAGAACCATTGCTCCGATTGTTAAGGATAATATAACCCTGTAGTAATATTTCATAGCTGCCTCTCCTAAAGTATCCCCATAGCTGCTTTAAGTTTTGCCACCGATATGGCATAGTCAACCTTGGCCTTAATATAGTCTATTTTGGATTTATCAAGCATGGTCTGTGCATCGAGAACATCCGTTGAAGTACATGCCTGAAGATTGTACTTGTGTTTCTGAATTCTAAGATTTTCCTCGGCAAGCTCAATTGATTTGCTCCCAACATTCATTTTCGCAATTGCAGCATTTGCAGTCAGATATGCGTCTTTAACCTGAAGTGCGATTTCATCGGCTGTCCTTTGCCTTTCCAGCAGAACCTGAGACTGCATTGCTTTTGCCTTTCCTACATTTGTATAGGCAGTTCCACCTTCCGCAAGTTTGCCGAAGAGAGTCCATTCCAATCCCACACCGATTTTCCACTGATCATTGACAATATCTATATCGGCACCATACCTCTGATAAGTATATGATGCGGCTATGCGTGGGGCATATCCGCCTTTGGCCGCCTTTACACCTTTTTTTGCAGAATCCATATAAATATCGAGTTCTTTAAGTTCCTGTCTGTTTTCCATTGAATATTCGATCGCCTCTTCAAGAGTATATTCAATCTTTGATATTTCAATGTCATTTTCTATTACTACTGGTTCAGTCAATGGTCTTGCCATCGAAACATTAAGTCCGGCTTCTGCTGTGTTGACCATATTCTCAGCAGCTATCAGGTTCTGCTCCTGCTCGGCGAGTTTGACCTTTGCCTGAAGGACGTCATTCTTTGCAATGACACCGGCTTTATAGAATGCCATGGCCTGATTTACATGTGCCTGCAGGGATGCTATGGCAGCTTTGGCAACATCCACTCCCTGTCTGCTGGCAACTACTCCATAGTATGCCTCAATGACCTTGACTTTCAAATCCCGGATTTTTTTCTGGGTTTCAATATCTGTCGATTTCTTGCTGTTTTCCTTGATCAGATAGTTATTATATAGTGAACCGCCGGCAAAGAGAACCTGGGTAACTTCAAGTGAAAGCGAATGGTTATCCTGTGTACCCACGGTTATCCCTTCGGCAGGAATATAAGCATACATCGGCCTTCTAGTATCCCAGTCAAGAGCGATATTTCCATTGCTGTCAAAACGGGGTGGGCTTGCTTCGTTCAGTATTGGAAGATACAGGTCCTGTCCGATATCCAGCACCTGAGGTTCATCAAGACGATAATAGCCATAGTTAACCTTAACCTTCGGAAGCATCATTATCAGGGCTTCCTTTTTTTCCATATCCTTTATTGTTGACTCTTCCTTGAAAGCTTTGATGCCCGGATAATTATTGACAGCTATTTCAAGCACCTGTTCGACGGACATAACTTCCTGTGAAAATGCCTGCCCTGTAATCATCACCATAAAAACCACAATACATATTGCCAGTCTAAACATCTTCACCTCCTGCAACAACCTGCATGATTCCGGAAATATACTCAGTAGGAATCTTTTTTAGAACACCCATAAGCCAGTCATTGGCAATAGAATTAATTGTCCCAGTGACTACAAGTGCCATCAGATCAATATCAATGTTCTTATTAGTTTCAAGCGATTGTGAAAGGATTTCCTTCAGCATTCCAGTATTTTCTTCATAAATTTCTCTCAGGCGCATTACAATCTGAGATTTGATATCAGGAACGGGGAAATAGATTATTTCCATAATAAGACGCTGAAGATCCGGCTGCTTTTCCACCCAGTTGAGCCTGTATTCAATAAATGTCTTAAGCTTATCCTGCCAGGTATCTTTCCCGGCCAGAGACTCCTTCAATCCGGTGCTATATGCCTCTACTCCTTCAATGATTACCTCAGAGAAAAGGGCCTGTTTATTTGGGAAACACTGATAGATAGTACCCATTCCGAATTCTGCAACACCGGCTATCTGGGACATGGTGGCATTGAAGTAACCATCCCGGGCAAATACCTTTCCTGCTGCCTCCAGGATAGCATTTCTTCTAAGTTGTCTTTCCCGTTCTTTCCTCGTCATATATTAGAATCCATATTCGAACGTAGAATCAGTATTCAAATCTAATGTAAATATTCAATTAAGTCAATAAGAAACATTGGTAACCTTTTCTATTAAAGGAATTTATCTGTTTCGCCGAAAGTTTTTTATATTTCCAAAGTTCCTCCACGGGAGGCATGCATGAACGGAAAGCAGGCCGGCGAATACGGCAAAAAAATTGTAACAGCAGAGAAAGCTGTTAAATGCATATCTCAGGGAAAGAGGGTTTTTGTCGGCTCTTTCTGCGGAGAACCTCAGCATCTTGTTTCAGCGCTTATCAACAACACATCCAATTTCTTTGATATTGAACTGATAAGATTTTTAAACCTTGAAGGCTCTCTTATGGGCCTGGTTGCCGAAGAAACAAAAGGAAGAAGCTACCATGTCAGGTCAATATATCAGGGTTCCGGGATGCTCACAGGTCTTTCTGCGGCAAAGCGTTTTTTGACACCTGTGAATCTCTACATGGTGCCTCAACTTTTTCTCAAAAGGCATATCCCTATTCATTATGCCCTGGTCCAGGTCAGTCCGCCTGATGAATTCGGCTGGATGAACCTGGGAATATCGGTGGACATTACCCTGGCGGCAGTACAGGCAGCCGATGTTGTTATTGCACAGATCAACTCAAAAATGCCAAAAATCCCGGGATACGGCATGCTTCATATTGACGATGTGGATTATATAATCGAGCATGATGAGGAACTCCTGACCACCTATCCCGTACCTGATTTGCCTGGTATGGAAAATATTGCAGGATATCTTTCCAATCTGGTCGATGACGGCTCAACAATCCAGCTAGGCCCAGGCATTCCAGGTGAACTTGTCGAGAAGGCCCTTGGGAATAAAAACGACCTTGGCGTACACAGCCAGTTCATACTTGATTCAATGCTCGCACTATGCAGAAAAGGCGTTATAACAAACCGTAAAAAGGGATTTAATGACGGCAAGATGGTTGCTTTCGGAGCCATAGGCTCCGAGCAACTTTATAGTTTCCTTGACATGAATCCAGCGGTCGAATTCAGACCGAGTGATTTTGTCAGCAACCCGCGCATCATATCCAGACACAATAAAATGGTTGCCATCAACCTGGCTTCCGCCATAGACCTCAAGGGACAGGTTTCCGCCGACGGAATGCCTCAAAACCATTTTGCAGATGTCGCAGGAATGGTCGATTTTACAAGAGGAGCCTCAATGTCTGAAAGGGGCAAGACCATTATAGTAATATCTTCGGCATCGCATGATGAGCAAACCAGCAACATTATTCCTGAGATCTCAACCGGCGCTGTTGCCATTCCCGCTCCCGATGTAACATACATCGTCAGTGATTATGGCGTTGTGAACCTTTTCGGAAAAAATATCCAGGAAAGGGCCATGGCAATTATCAGTATTTCCCACCCAAAATTCAGGGATGAACTTTTCAATAAAGCCAAGGAACTAGGGCTAATAAGCCAGGAAAGAAGCATCAACGAATCCATTAACGGCATCTATCCTGCATGGATGGAAGAGACCATAGAATCAGGCGGTGAAAAGATCACCTTCAGACCCGCCAAGACTACCGACAGCAGGCTTATTCAGGAACACTTCTATTCCATGGATAAAAAGGATATCTCAAAGAGGTTCTTCGGCTTGAGATTGCATTTCTTCTGGGATGAACTCAAAAACATGTTCATGGTAGATTATAAGAACAAATTCTCCGTAATTGCCTATGTGGGAGAAGAGGGACTCGGTAAAGTTGTTGGAGTGGGTATGTATTGTATTGACGAAGGCAAAGACATAGCGGAAGTTGCATATTCTCTTGATCAGGACTGGCAGGGCAAGGGAATTGCAGCGAAGCTGCAGCAGAAAATAGTTGATGCGGCGAGGCATAACGGACTTGCAGGCCTTTATGCAATGACATTCCCTGACAACAACTCCATGATCAAACTTTTTAAGAAACTGCCGTATAAAATATCAAATCACTTTGAAGATGGTGCATTGATAATGGAAGCATTTTTTTCAGAGCCAAAAGAATAAAACTCTAGGAGGAATATAAATGGAGATTTCAATAGAGAATTTATCACCCAGGATCAGGGTTTTATCAGTCAAAGGCAGGGTTGATGCATTGAGCGCTCCCGAAATGGAAAAGGCTGTTACAAATTCCTTTGCAGAACCCGGATCAGGATGCATTCTCAATCTTTCCGGTGTCGATTATATGAGCAGTGCGGGAATCAGGGTTTTAGTGCTGGGCTCAAAATCAGCCGCATCCACCGGAGGGCTGTTCTATGTATCAGAACTCCAGGAAAGTGTGCGTAAGGTTCTTGAAATTGTCGGATTTCTCCCATTAATCGATGTCTTCGCCGAAGTATCTCAGGCAAAAGACGCCGCCGTCAAAAAGCTTTCGTAACTTTGATATCAGGGGGGGGAAATAAATACCGGTAAAGAGAGATGTTGAATAATATTACAAAAAGCCTTACCACCAAGCTGGTAATACAGATCTCCAGTACGGTTCTTATTATTTATTCAATCGTGTTCGCATATAATTATTTTGAATCCAGGAAACAGATTTCCGCTTACGCTGAAATGCATTGCAGGGAGGTCGCAGACAGTACGGCAAACCTCATCATATCGACCATGCATGATGCAGAAAAGGCCGGTATGGATTCGATACCGGTTTTGCTGCAGAAAATAAACGATAAGGCGCTCATAACAACTCTGATTGAAATGATCGTCAGGCAGAATCAGCAGCTTGAAGGCGCACTTCTTATTACTGGTGATCCAGACAGAGCCGATACGCTTTCAGAAATACACTTTCACAGAACTCCACGTGGCATTAAAATGGCATCCGTTGATGCGCTTGAAAAAGACTCCATTTATTTAAAACTGTATGAGACCTCAAAAAAATCACTAAATCCTTTCTGGAGCAGGCCCGTTATAGAGCCCGAACTCAGTTATCCCATGGTGGTTTTTACGATACCGATATTGGATATACATGATGAAAATAATGAGTTCAAAGGCGCATTTCTTATCAAGGTTTCACTCCTGAACATTGCCGAAACCATATCAACAGTCAAAGTGTTCAACACAGGGTACTGTTTCATCATATCAGGCGACGGCACATTAATAGCCCATCCGTTTGTCGACAAAATCGGACGCGAAACCATTTTCCAGCTTGCAAAGGAATATAACAACCCGTCGGTTGCAAATATAGGGACACAAATGATCAGTGGTGAAACAGGATTTTCAGTATTCAAAAGCATCATTTTGAAAGAAAGCAGTTTTATATATTATATCCCAATCACAGAATATAACTGGTCACTGGCCGTTCTCTGCGCCGAATCCGACATGTTCAGCGGCATGGATGAGCTTTCGAGACGTCTTATCGCGCTTTCTCTGGGAGGGCTGCTGATACTTCTCATATTTGTTGCATTTATATCAGGCAGGATAACCAGGCCGCTCAGAAGCCTGGCAGTTGCGGCCAGGGCGATAGGCAAGGGAAATCTGGACTATGACATTCCCAGGACAAACATAAAGGATGAGGTGGGCGTCCTTACGAACGTATTTTCGGATATGTTGGAATCATTAAAAAAATACATAGTAAAACTTACTGAAACAACTTCTGCGAAAGAACGCATTGAAAACGAGTTGCAGATTGCACATGATGTTCAGATGAGCATCCTCCCAATGCTCGATTCCATACCGAAATCAAGTGAATTCGATCTGTTCGCCCTTATGTCTCCAGCCAGGGAAGTCGGCGGTGACATGTATGATTTTTTCATGAGTGATGAAAATTCATTGTGGCTTATTATTGGTGACGTCTCCGGGAAAGGAATACCTGCGGCATTTTATATGGCGCTTACGAAAACCATGCTTCACATGTCATCACTTTCGAATTCAACCCCCGGTGAAGTTCTGACAACGGTAAATAATGAAATCTGCAGGAACAACCCCTATTCAATGTTCATAACGATTTTCATAGCCCGCCTGAATCTAAGGACCGGGGTACTTCTATACTCGAATGCAGGTCATAATCCGCCCGTTATCATACATAAAAATGGCGGTCTCTCATTTATGGACGAAAGAATCGGCCCTGCCTGCGGAATGTCGCCAGGGATAAAATACGGAACCAGAAGGACCAGATTTTCAAAGGAGGCAACACTTTTCATGTTTACAGACGGCGTAACGGAAAGCATTAACGGTTCCGGATGCCTGTTTACTGATGAAAAACTTAACGAAGTTTTATTGAGTGCTGCCGACATGAGCCCGCGTGAGATTATTTCACGGACAATGCAAACGATAGAGGCTTTTGCTAAAGATATGCCGCAAAATGATGATATTACATTGCTGGCTCTTAAGTATCACGGGATGAGATCCGAAACTTCACATATAAAAAACGCCCATATCTATGTTGAAAATAAACCGGACAACATCGACAGGATCCATGCATTCATAACCGATTTCAGCAACTCATGCGGCATAAAGGAATCTATCATAAATGACCTTAATCTTATTTTCGAAGAGCTTTTCATAAACATTTGCAATTATGCATATTCAGACGGCAGAACTCACCATGTTTACCTTTCTCTGAGTTTTGACGGTGCGGAGATCACGTTTTCGATAGAGGATGACGGCATCCGGTTTGATCCTCTGGCATATATTCCGCAGCCGTATTCGGCATCCATTGAAGACATCAAGATCGGCGGCCAGGGAATCAGGCTTGTTGTAAGCCTCTCTGATTCGATCAGCTATGAGTATAAAGATGGAAAAAACATAATTACCGGGAAAAAAATTATTTGATCGGCAAAATTTTATTCCAGCTATATCAGGTATGACCGAAGAAAAAAGCAGGTGGAAACAGTAAACGGGACGGCCTGAAGGCCGTCCCGGTCTTCATCAGACTTTGACGACGTTCGAAGCCTGGGGGCCTTTCTGCCCCTGGACCACATCATACTTGACCTTGTCACCTTCCTGGAGCGTTTTGAAACCATCCTGTTTGAGTGATGAGAAATGAACAAATACATCCGTTCCATCATCCTGTGTTATAAACCCAAAACCCTTTTTCTCATTAAACCATTTCACTGTTCCCTGCGCCATTAATACACCTCCGTTTAACGACCCCTAAGCCTGGCAAAGCATCAAGGCCTTTTGTTTTGTTTCTGGAACACGATTAGCTAACGAAACCTCGGAAAAAACTTCTTATTGGTTTTACCATGTTTCATGCCGATAATCCTTCCAGTTGAAGAATAATAAAAAGCAACTGCATTTTAAAGTCAAGCTAAATGAAGAAGGACAAATAAATTTTACAGTGTACACTTTTTATGCAAGAATATACCGGATGAATTTCAAGCTTGTATCAGACTATAAACCCAGCGGTGATCAGCCCGGGGCAATCGATTCCTTATGCGAAGGCATAGAAAAAGGAGTACGTGACCAGGTGCTTCTCGGCGTGACGGGTTCAGGCAAAACATTCACCATGGCCTGCGTAATAGAGCGCATGAAGAGACCTGCACTTGTTATCGCACCCAACAAGATACTGGTGGCGCAGCTATACGGTGAATTCAGGGAGCTGTTTCCAGATAACGCGGTCGAATATTTTGTAAGTTACTATGATTATTATCAGCCCGAGGCATATGTACCGTCCCGGGATCTTTATATAGAAAAGGATTCGGACGTTAACGAGGATATAGACAAGTTAAGGCACAGGGCCACACGCGCGCTTTTCGAACGCGAGGATTGCATCATCGTGGCGTCCGTTTCATGCATCTACGGCCTGGGCTCTCCGGAGGCTTATTCCGGGATGTTGCTCTTTCTTGAACAGGGCCGGGAGGAAGGCCGCGACAATATCTTGAAAAAGCTTGTCGAAATTCAATACGAAAGGGGTGATTTCGATTTTCACCGCGGTTCATTCAGAGTACGCGGCGATACGATAGACATATATCCGGTTCATGAAGAGGAAAAAGCCGTCAGGGTGGAGCTCTTCGGCGATGTCATAGAAACCATATGGGAGATCGATGCGCTCAAAGGTTCTAAAATCAGGAAGCTTTCACATTTCCCGATATATCCTGCCTCTCACTATGTCACACCGGAAAGCCAGATGAAGAATGCGATAGCCACGATCAAGGAAGAGCTTGCCGACAGGCTCGATTTCTTCAGGTCAGAAAACAGGCTGGTGGAAGCACAGAGACTTGAAGAACGCACGCGCTATGACCTCGAACTGCTTATGGAGACGGGCATATGCAAGGGAATTGAAAATTATTCCCGCCATCTTACAGGAAGGAAAGAGGGTGAACCGCCACCTACTCTCATGGATTATCTACCCAGGCACAGCCTTGTATTTCTTGATGAATCTCATGTCGGCGTCCCTCAACTGATAGGCATGTACAGAGGCGACCACAGGAGAAAAGCCACACTCGTTGACTATGGTTTCAGGCTCCCCTCCGCTCTGGACAACAGGCCGCTCAGGTTCGACGAGTTCAACGCCCTTGTTAATAAGATCATTTATGTCTCGGCAACACCCGGCGAATATGAACTCAAGCAGACAAAAGGGCAGTTTACCGAACAGGTGGTAAGGCCAACCGGGCTTGTCGATCCCGAAATAGAAGTCAGGAAGGCCTCCACTCAGATTGACGACCTTCGTGCCGAGATAGAAAAGGTAACTGCCCGCGGAGGCAGAGTCCTTGTTACAACTCTCACCAAGCGGATGTCCGAGGAGCTGACCGATTATCTCGTCAATCTCGACGTGAAAGCGAAATACATGCACTCGGACATTGACACCCTTGAAAGGATCGAACTGGTGAACGGCCTGCGCGAAGGAAAATTCGACGTGCTTGTAGGCATCAACCTCCTTCGTGAAGGGTTGGATCTTCCCGAGGTCGAGCTTGTGGCAATCCTTGATGCGGACAAGGAAGGCTTCCTGCGTTCGGAACGTTCACTGGTGCAGACTTCCGGCAGGGCCTCCAGAAACATAAACGGCCGAGTCATATTCTATGCCGACAGGATCACCGGTTCCATGGAAAGGGCCATGAACGAGACAAAGCGCCGCCGCGATAAGCAGCTTCTTTATAATAAAGAGCACGGCATAACTCCGAAGAGCATTCAGAAAAACATACGCGATATCCTTTCTTCAATTTATGAGCGCGACTATGCCGACATGAGCGCCGAGGTCAAAACATCACAGGGCACAATCAACATAAGACAGATCGAGAAGACCATAAAACAGCTGGAAAAGAATATGACCGAAGCGGCCAGAGCTCTCAGATTCGAAGAGGCGGCTGAATTCCGCGATGAAATAAAAAGATTAAAGCGCATCAGGCTTGCGGTCGAAGATTAATCTATGATGACATGTCCTCTTTCCGGTTACCGGATAATAAAAACAGGCGATACAACAATCATTGTAAAAGAATATCTTCCTGAAAATATCATCCCGGCATCAGGCCCCATAGGCAGGCCGTCGTCCATGACAGGCCGGGGCAACATGCGGTTGCTGGGCGATGACATGATCGTCAGGGAGCTGGTGCACGGAGGTTTGTTCGGAAAGGTCACTGGAAGACTATTTCTCAGCAAATCAAGGAGCGTGAGAGAACTCAGGATCAGCAATTATCTGATAGGAAACGGCATACGCACACCCGAGATACCTGCCGTCAGATTTATCAGAAGCGGGATATTCTATTCAATCGATGTCATTTCCCGGCTTGTGCCTAATTCCATCGACCTCCTCACATGGCTTGAGAAATTCAGGGCCGAGCAGAAAGGAGAAGTCTTGAGGTTTGCGCAAAATAACTGGCAGGACAATCTTTTCACAACGATTTTTCATGAAACAGGCTCCCTTGTCCGCAGGATGCACGATCTGGGCGTCTGGCATGCGGACCTGCACCTTAAGAACATACTGCTGGACGAACATATGAATCCGTGGATTATCGACCTGGACAAAGCCTTGCATCTGCCCGTACTCCCGGGTTTCATGCGGCGGATGAACCTCAATCGCTTTTTCCGCTCATGCAAAAAATGGACTGGCAAGGGAATGATAAACCTGCTGCCGGATTATAGAACAATTTTCCTTGACGGATATAACAGCTGAACTACAGCTATATGATATTTTATTTCCCAGACAGTGTAATTTTCAGTCTGCCAAACCCTTCTGAATCCTCTTCTTTATCGTCTGCCAGCTGTGGGTGAAGAGGAAGCTGTCACGGTAGCAGGCCATAAGCCTTTTGAACACGGAATATGGAATTGAAAACGTAAGTTCATCGGGCGCCATGAAGGGCCTCGCCGACGGGTCAAAACCTGCTATGACCGCGCGTTCTCTACCTTCCTCGAGATTGCGTTTCACCCATGTATACACGCCCGCACAACCTGCCCCGAACGGCGCGATAATGCTGTTGCTTTCGCCTGTCTCAAACTGCACCAGCGTGAAAAGTCCTGAAAGGACATCCGGCGTTTCAAAGAAGACCACAACCTCGGGTGAATCGCTTTCATCGAGCATGTCAAGGGGCTTGAATACCCTATAAGGCAGGGGATCGGCTTTTAGCGCAACCAGTTCGAGATATTGCCTCACAATATCCGGGGACTTGCAGTAGCGTTCTCCCTCGAATACGCCTTCCATGCCGGTTGAAACAAATGCGGGTATGAAATCGCTGACAGCGCCTTCGAGGTTCATATAAACCCTGCCGCCAGGGCACAGACTGTCATGATTCATGGATACCGCGGGTAATCTCTTTTTTCTTGCAAGTCTGAGTACTCCTATAACGCACCTTGAGTTTTTCGGGGTAAGCGCCCCTTCGGGAACAACATCCGAACTGAACACTGCAAACGGCATTTCCCTAAGAGACAGGGCCTCGGCGAATTCCTTTAATTCCCCTGGATTTATAAGGTTTGCCATAAGATGTTTTCTTTAAGCTTTGACTTGCTGCAAAGTTCTATAATGGAAGCCCTTAAAACATCAAGCAGTTCTTCCTTGTTTTCCAGAGAATATAAAGAAGCATCGATCGGTTTGCCTACATTGACCTTGACTTCTTTGCCGAGATAAAAATCCCATGTCTTTGGCTGAAGTATTTCGGCCGCTCCGACGATTCCTACCGGAATTATTGTTGCGCCTGATTCTATGGCCATTATCACGCCGCCTTTCTTGAATTCTCCCAGCTCTCCGGTTCTTGAACGCGTTCCTTCAGGCGCAATCCACAGCACGATCCCGCTTTCCATCTTTTCGCGTGCCGCCTTAAGGTCTCTTTTCGCCTGTTCGAAATCATGCCTGTCTATGGCTATGAATTCGCCCGCCTTCATGCCCTTGCCCCACAGGGGCACCTTGAACAGCTCTTTTTTGGTCAGCATTCTGATACTGCCCGGCATGGTCTTTATTATTATCGGTATATCGTAAAGACTTGAATGATTGGACATGATTATATAGCGCTTGCCCGGTTCGATCCTTACATTGTACGGGTCATTGAACAGGCATTTCACATCTACGGCATCAAGCAGGTGGGATGACCACCACCTGAGCATCTTATCGCCGTATAAACGGTCATATGTATTGGTAAGCTGCTGCCACAGCACCAGGATTGTTATGTAAAGAGTAACATACAGGCTTACCGCCATTATCTTGATTTTTCTTAATATACTGGCTTTCATTATATACTCATCCCTCCCTGTTCCTGATATATAAAATGGTAAAGCATCGAATCCGCTATAAAAAAGCTTTTGTCAAGTTTTTAAGGAACCTTTCACAAAGAAATCCGGATGAAAACAAACCTGACATCGTCATCAAATTAAAGTCCCTGCCTGGCAGGGACTTTTGTCATAGGTTCAATCTGTTTCTAAAGGCCTGCGGTCATTATAAAACAGATGCTGCTGCCATTACTTTCTGACGACGGATTACCAATTTCGGTTGCGCCCTCTCCTTCCACAGGATTATCCGGATCATCCGGATCATCGGGCCGAACTGTGCCGTCAGGAGACAGCATCACATAAACCGCACCCTCAAGCCTGCCGTTTTCGCCGGTTGCCCTTGGTGCCGATATAACCGTATCCGTTGCATTATCGGCATTGAAGTCAAGAAATGTATAGCACGAACCGAACTGCGATTTTTTTCCGCCTTCCCTGAGGGTCATTTCCGGCCTGGCCATTGAGGAGAGTATCGTTCCGGCAGGCATTGTACTGCCGCCTTTGAAATAATATACGACACCTGATTCGAGCTTTGCATTGACCGCTCTCATGGTCTCACTGACCCACAGGTCATCAATTCCGTCGGCATTGAAGTCGGAAAAGGCCACCTGCGCCCCGAATCTGGAAAAGGCCCTGACGCCGTTTATAACTGCAATCGGCTTGACATCGGATATTTTAAGGTCGCCGCTGAGGGTGGAAAGGCTTGCAAGCATAACAGAGCCCGGCTGATCGATAAGCTGAAAGAGTCCCAGCATCATCAGGTCTTTTGCGGGCGATGACACCGCAAGAACCGTTTTGCCCGTTCCATAAGGATCTCCGGTTGAAAATGAAGAACCCAAACCTTCAAACTCGCTTTCGCCGGTAAGCGTGAACTGTGGCGTCGTACCGGCCTTTGTTATGCGAAGGCCGGCAAGGTTAAAACCGTAAACCCTGCCGGTATTCTGCTTGCCGGAATTGTAGGCGGGAGCACCCACAATAAGCATTCCATCCGATTTATTTACAACTTCAACGTGACAGCCGAACCAGGAATACGCCTGTTCCCCGTTCAATACGCACCATGCGTTATCGAGGGTCATGCTTCCCCGTGGAATGTTTTTTGATGAGTTGAATATCGCAATGCTGCCGCACTGCTGCATTTTTCCTTTGCCCGAAACAGCAACTTCTCTGAAAGGAGCGCCGACGATCAAGTCGGGATTCCCGTCATTGTTCAGGTCTCCTGCTGAAAGTGAAAATCCCAGAGCGGATGTCTTTGCCGTATCGATAATGATAACGGACGGCTCCACTGCAATGCCTTTTTCCGAGCCGGGGAAAACATAAACCTTGCCGTTATAGAGCCTTTTACCGGCACCCTCCGAAGGCGCCGAGACGACAAGGTCTTCATATCCATCGAGGTTGAAGTCCAATACCGTTACCGCCCAGCCGAACCTGCCTCCGTCCTCATTCCCTGTCAAAACTGCATCGGCGTTACCGAAATCAATCCCCGAAGCGAAATATGTTTTTGCATCCTTTCTGCCGTAAACGACATATACGGCCCCGAGATCGGGATGTCCGGGCGTTTCGAAGCCGGGTGCACCGATTATAAGATCATCGATACCGTCATTGTTCAAATCACCTCTGGCAAGGCTTTTCCCCGTATAGGAATATGCCTTTGCGCCTATTGTCATGAAATCGGCCTGTTCAGGCTTCTTGGCAACATATGCTTCCGGGGTTTCTGCTGTGCTTTTTTCAAGGCTCAACATGACGCCGCCTGCAACAACGGCCTCTCTTACATTAATCCCTTTTGTATCAAGTTTATTTCGGGCTTCCGTAACAAAACTCTCTTCGGCTCCGGCATTTGCCAGGAAAAAACCGGCATTATCAGTTTCAACACCGTTTTCCATCCAGTCTATCGCTTCTTCCCATCTTAAAAGAGTCCAGAAGGACATATCGTCCAGACCACCCATGAAGAAGCCCTGGAGTTCATCAATAAGGAAAGTCGACTTTCCAGCCGGTATCGAAAAGAGAAGATAACCTGCATTCGTCTCGGCTTCTGTCGCTGCAAACATGAGTTTGTTGGCATTTGCGATGAATCTGGAAGTCACATCGGGAAATCCCATTTCATGATAAACCTCGGCCATGTCATCGGCAGGCACCCACATTTTATCCTCTATCCAGGACATATCGAACTCGTGCGCGCATGCAATGTCCCCTCCAAAATCAGCTATCTGATGTGCGTCATCGAAACTGCCATTGAAATTCTGTTGCCCCATGATACCCACAAAGCCGTCACCTGCATGCCAGGCCACGTCAGCTGCGTGGTGGCACATGAGCCCCAGAACAAAGGCTGCATAGCGCCCTGCTTTTTCGGCTTTTGCAGGGTCAGAGGAATTTATGTCAGCCTTGTATTTCTGGTGAAAACGATTTGCAGCGGCCTTGATGAAAGGGTACCAGTGGGCAAGCTCCGATTCGTCCTGATAACCCGTCCAGTAACCCCAGTCAGGGAATCTGCATCCGGCCTGGATTGCATCCCTGTATTTTTCGACAAATCCATTGTATTCGGGATAAGCGCTTGAATGAAACGCCACGGATGCGCGTTCGCTTACCTCGGTATGAGTGGCCATTCCTGCTGCCAAGAGGCTTTTGCAGGTCAACAGGACAAGGGCGATAACAAACCAGACGCTAAAACTTGTTTTCCTCATATATACCCCCGTGGGAAAATATCAGCGGACATCAGCTTTAAATAACTTTTAAATAAATATAAGGCCGCTGTTAACCAGAAGCAATCCCGTATCCTAATTTGTTTCCCGTTACCGGTCAAGCACCGTATGCCGGTCTTTACAGTAAGGGCATTCCGTGTCTGAGAGAACGGACTATTTTATTTACTGATCCTGACCCTTATCAGTATTCTCATCGAGTTCTTCAAATGATTTATCAGCCCTTTCACTTACAGCCTTGCGGACGGAATCTGAAAGGTTGCCCATCTTGCTGACTGAATCCTTGAATTTATCGACATCCATGGCTACAAGGGCATAAAAAGTTCCGTTCAAGCTTACCCAGGTATCCTGGAGCTCTGTTCCTGTAAGGGTCATATCGGTGATCTGCTTTGATACATCCGTTATATTCTGCTCATCGGCCGCTGCCGTGCCGAAATCCTGTCCGCCGGTCGTAGTGGCCTGATAGTCCTTCAGCATGGCCTTGACCTTGACCTGAAGAGATCTTGCAAGCGCCGTCCTTGCACGAGCCTCGGCTGTTTCGCGCATCAGCGATACGTTCCTGCTGCCGCCCGCAGAACCCACACCGCACACCATGGGCGTACCCTTGGCCTTGTAGTATGTCCCGCAGCTCTTGGTCACCCAGTCGGGAGCGCCCTTCAGTTCTCCGCCTATAACCTTCTCTATTGGTTGCGGTTCAGGCGTTTTGCCGGAACATGCGCCGAATTCAAGCGCTACAGCAAACATTAACAAGCCCATAAGCAGTCCATACATGATTTTTTTCATAAAGAATTGCCTCCCTGTTTTATTTGTAACCTGAAAACATAAGTTCTTATAATTTTGCGAAAACCATGCACGGAAAATGTTCCCGGTTCAGCTGGAAAGCTAGTCAGCCTCGTCCAGTTCTTCAAAGGCCTTCTGAGCTTTCTTTTTAGTCCGGTCATACAGCATTCCGGTCGTATCGTTCAGGTTGAATTTCCCTTCGGGAATTCCATACATGATCTCACCGCCAGGGCCTTTGAATTCCCTGAGTTCTTCTTCCGCGCCAGTCATGTTTTTGTCGTCAATGACCCCTGTTTCTTTCTTTGTAGCGGTTTTTTTCTTTTTTGTTTTTTCCGGGGGTGTGCCTGGCTGTTTTTCAGCCTCGGATTCAGGCTTTAATTCCTCTGCAGTCAGGGCCTTTTTCTCTTCAAATTGGGGAGGCTCCGGTTCTTCAGGCATTCCGGCCTTTTCCTTCCGGACAGGGGCAAGGGCTGTGTTCTCTTTTGCATCCGCTGCCTGTGCGGACCGGACAGCGATATTGATCCCCTGCGAATCAAGCCATTTTTTAACCTGAGTGCTCTTTACTGCAAAATTTACGCCCACAATGGGAATGTTGTCGGCCGACATGCGGGACATGCTCGTGTTTATGCCTATCATGTTTCCAGATGCATCGATAAGGGGCCCTCCCGAATTGCCACGGTTTATGCTGGTCTCTGTCTGGAAGACATCCTGCGGACCGATCTTCTTAACGCCTGATATGGCACCCGTGGTGAGAATCCAAAGCCCGCCTCCTTCAGGATGCCCGATCGCCGCGACAGGATCGCCTATCGATACGGTCCCGGCATCGCCGAGAGGTATTGCCGTCAGAACACCCTGAACATTTTCAAGCTTGAGCACGGCCAGATCGATCTCAGTGTCCCTCGAAATCACACGGGCCGAAAGGCACTGCTTGAGATCGTCATTTGAATCTCCCGAAAGCCTTGCAGGCTTGAGGCAGACCACTATGGTGCCGTAAGGATTTTTCGTTTTTGCATTTGTTATGACATGACTGTTTGTGAGCACAAGCCCTTCAGGCGTTATGATGGAGCCCGTACCCGCACTGCCTGTCCGTGCCCCCTGGTCAAATGCCGAGATGAAAACAACCGCCGGTGCATCCCTTGAATATATCTCTTTTGGTGTGAAATTAACCGCGCCTGAGGAAACAGCGCTTAATAATATGATTATCAGCGATAGCAGCCCTGTTGATGTTTTCATTTTCGGCCCCCGGTTTTTTATAGATAATCATTTTACGGGATCATTCATCCTGCCTTAAAAAAATAATATCTGAAGATGATTCTTCCCGTCACGCCTTATTCTCAATTGTCCCTGAACCTGTATAAAATCTCGCCCGCATTCCTGACAACCAGCATATCCTCATTCTGTTCCCCAATCGGATTTCTGGGATTTATCTCAAGTGGATTATAATAGTTCAGATTAATCTTTTTGCAGACAAGGGGGTGAATCCCTGTTGCAAGAGTAGCGTTTATACGGGGATGCTCCTTCCCTTCTTGATATGTCCCGTCAGGCTTTAAAAGTGTCGAATGTGCAAGAACCATCAAAGGATAGCCCTTATAATAATCCCACTTCTTCAGGAAAAAATCCCTCACATGATACCCTATTTTTTCCATGAGCATGCCGTGGGCAAAAGAAAGCCCCCTCACATGCGGGGCATAGATAATCAATTCCCCATCATCCTTTACGATCTGTTCAACCTTCTGCAGTCCCTTCACTCCGACCCAGAGATCGGGATAGCTTTTGGGCAGTACTGCAATCACTTTCGAATATCTCTTATCCGAATATACGATATGCACCCGTAAGGACAGCTCAACCGCTTTTGTCCATGCCTCATCATGTTCACCGATAAAAAGACCGCTCACACCGTATTCCCTGACAACAGGGCAGATATACAGCTTGGATGCGGGAATGAATGAAGCCGCCCTGTCGATTATCCTCCTGACCGATGTGTCCCTAACCCCTAGAATATCCCGCCTCATATGCAACGCTCCAAGCCAGCTTATATAATTCATCACTTCCGGACTGCCGGTTCCTGAAAAGAAATATTTGTTGCCTCCTGAAAACCCGGCAAGTTCATGGGGCGAGACGGGACTTAGGACGATGATCATGTCATAATTGAGCACCTTTCGGTTCAGCCGCACAGGAAGTTCCGCCTTGAGCATACCCGATGTAAGACTGTCTGTTTCATCCTCGCTGATTGTCCCGAGAGTTGCATAATTTTCAGGAAGGTTCCACTGGTGAGTGAATATGTTCACATCCCTGTAGATGCCTTCTGCAAGCTGCCTTGGCGTAATGCCGAAGTGTTTGTTTATATCTTCACTGGACATGGGTGCATAAGTACCGGATGAAATCAGATAATCTATGGATTTGGCCTTTCCTGCAAGCCCTTCATGTATAAGCCTGAAGAAAAGAGGCATTGGCAGTATCCGGGTTGAGTCAGGGACGATAACAAGCACCTTTTGTCCCGTCATGTCCCACTTGGTGAAGGCCTGCTGAAGAAAATCCTCAATATCTTCGTTTGTCAGAAAAGCATCCATCAATCCTTTTCCGATAACCATGATTTCCTTTTGAAGAGATATTTTTCCTGTGTCAAGCATTCTTTGGAAAAGTTGAACATTGTTTTATTATGGACAAGATGACCATCCCGTGATAAATCGCTATCTCATGATTGATAAAAAAGTGATGAATCTTGACGGCCTTCCTCTTGATGCCCTGCCCGTTATCAGAGATTTTTCAGATGACGTGATTGCATCTGCAGGCCATGACCTCGAATCAATTGTCCTTTCAGGCAGCATCATTACACAGGACTATATACCGGGAATATCCGACATCAATCCTGTAATCGTGATGAAGAAGCTCGGCCAGGATTTTCTTGATTCGCTTGCCGGGTTCGGGAAAAAATACGGCAGAAAAAAAGTGCGTGCCCCTCTTGTTATCACAAACGAATATCTTGAACGCTCCATTGATGTCTTCCCGATCGAATTCCTGGAATTAAAACTCATCCACAAGACGATTTACGGCTCTGAAATCTTTTCCGGAATCAGTATAGAAAAACCCATGATAAGGATTCAATGCGAAAGGGAATTGAAGGCAAGACTTATCCAGCTGAGCAGGGGTTATATATCCGCTTCCGGCGATAAAGAGCTGCTGCTTGGCCTTATAATACAGTCATCATTGGGTTTTTATCCGCTCTTGAGGGCTATCCTTTTCATGGGAGGATATATAGTGCCGGTTGACAGGTCATCTGTCCTGAGTGCAATAGAATCACATTGCAGGGTCAGCCTCGATTGTATGAAACAGATTCAAACAATACGCTCACAGAAAAAACCATCCCTGAAAAGCGAAGAGATTCGCCTGCTTTTTAAAAAACTTTATGACCTGACACATGAGCTGTCGCTTATTGTTGATGAAACCTCGTGCTAAAAAGTTTTCATTCCTGGCTGTTCTTTCCATGCTGTTCATCCTTTCAGCAGCGGTTAAAGTTCCGGCTGTCGAAGGCCCGCCGGCGGATTATATCGAGGACAGGGCCGGTATAATAGACGCCTCTACAAAGGCCGGCCTTTCTTCCAGGCTTAAAGCGCTTGATCAGAAAACCGGGATACAGATGGTCGTGCTTACCGTTCCTTCTACAGAAGGGATACCCATTGAAGAATACTCGATAGAGCGTGCGCAGAAATGGGGTATCGGACAGAAGGGAAAGGATAACGGCATACTCTTTGTTGTTGCCGTAAATGACAGAAAATACCGCATCGAAGTCGGATACGGTCTTGAATCAGTGATGCCCGACAGCCTTGCCGGGACAATAGGAAGACAGTACATGGTGCCTAAATTCAGGCAAGGCGACTTCTCGGGCGGGATCAACGATGCGGCAAACGCCGTAATCGGCACCGTAGCAAAGGCCTACGGCACCGAGGTCGAAGGGACCGCACCTGCTGAGCCTGTCCGTCAATCAAAAGGCAAAGTCAAATCCATTCCTTCTGCATTCCTTCTTATATTTGTAACCTTCATCGTTCTGAGCAGGATTTTTTCTCCATTCGGACGGCGTTCATTCGGAAGGCGCCACGGGGGAATCTGGATAGGAGGCGGTGGTTTCGGCGGTGGCGGCAGCTTCGGAGGCGGAGGTTTCAGCGGAGGCGGAGGCGGTTTCGGCGGAGGCGGCTCATCGGGCGGATGGTGAACAATAATTTGAGATTTGAAATTTGAGATTGAAGAACTTATTTAAAACAGATGATTTTTCAAATATTCAATATGGAGGAAGGATGAAAAAGACACCAATCGTTGTCGGAATAATCATCGGAATTGTTGTTATAATCGCCGGCTACTGCATCTCTCAGTACAACAAGGCCATCAGCCTTAATGAAGCCGTAAAAGCCCAGTGGGCGCAGGTTGAAACACAGCTCAAACGCCGGTTCGATCTTATTCCGAACCTGGTAGAGACTGTAAAAGGCTATGCCGCATATGAAAAAGGCGTGTTCGAATCACTGGCAAATGCCCGCAAATCATATTTTTCGGCACAGACCATAAACGACAAAGCAAAGGCGGCAGGCGACTTCGAAGGTGCGATCTCCAGGCTCCTTATGCTGCAGGAGCGCTACCCTGAGCTGAAAGCGAACGAATCGTTCCTGAAGCTTCAGGACAGTCTCGAAGGCACTGAAAACCGCATTTCAGTCGAAAGAAAGCGTTACAACGATGCAGTGAGAGCCCTCAATTCATATGTGAAATCTTTCCTGGGACGCTTTTTCGCCAATTGGGCAAACGTAAAAGAGGCCGAATATTTCGACATTCCTGAAGCCGAGAAGGCAGTACCGCAGGTAAAATTCAATTAAGAGAGGAAATGCCTGAAAGTTTTTTAAGTTTCAATGACGTAAGCTTTACATATGACGCGCTTGCAGACATGCTCATATCGGGCATGTCCGCAAGTTTTCCCAACGGATGGACCGGCATCGTTGGCGCAAACGGTGTAGGGAAAAGCACCATTTTAAAACTCGCATCAAATGAGCTTACACCCTTAAAAGGAAAAATAATCTCTCCGGGCACTGCGGTTTATTGCGCACAGAGGACCGATAAAGCACCTCCTGACCTTCCCGACCTTATTATGTCGGCAGACAGTGCTTCCTGCAATTTAAGGCGCATCCTAGAGATAGGCGATGACTGGCCTGAACGCTGGGAAACTCTGAGCCATGGCGAGCGAAAACGCGCTCAGATTGCTGAAGCGCTGTGGCGTAAACCCGGCGTCCTTGCCCTTGACGAACCTACAAACCATATAGATATGGCGACTAGAGCCATGCTCATATCGTCTCTGTCCGGGTTTGGCGGCATAGGTTTGATCGTTAGCCATGACAGGGAGTTGCTCGATAAATTGTGTTCCAGGTGCCTCTTCGTCGATACGCCCAAATGTACAATGAGGCCGGGGAATTATTCTCTTGCCAGCGCACAGGAGAAAAAGGAGACCGAAGCAGCCTTAAGAAAAAAGGTGGCCGCAAAAGAAGCATATGCAAAGCTCAAGCGTGAGGCCTCATCGCGTATGAATGAGGCCAGAGCAGCGGACAGGAAACGCTCAAAACGAGGAATCGATAAAAAAGACCATGACGCAAAATCGAAAATCAACCTTGCAAGGGTGACTGGCAAGGACGCCGTTGCGGGGAAGCTCCTGCGGCAGCTCGAAGGACGCCTCGATCAGGCAAAAAAACTGGAACAATCAGTCAAGGTCAATAAAACCTATGACCTGGGCATATGGATCGAAGGCCTCAGATGCGAACGAGATTTCCTTTTCAGGATCAACTCTGGTGAAATACCCCTTGGAGCAGGAAGAAAGTTGTTTTTTCCGGACCTCGCCATGAGACCTGATGACAGGATTGCGGTATCAGGCATCAATGGCGCTGGCAAAAGTACTTTGATAAGACATGTCATCTCATGCTCATGTCTTCCTGAAGACAAGATCACCTACATTCCACAGGAGATCGACCTGAAAGATACAGGCAGGATAATGGATGAGGTGAAAAGGCTTCCTAGGGAAAGGCTCGGCCATGTAATGACCGTTGTGAGCTGTCTCGGGTCAAGGCCCGGAAGGCTTCTTGAAAGCACCGAACCGAGCCCGGGAGAAACCAGAAAAATATTACTTTCTCTCGGCATATCCCGAAACCCCTGGCTCATAATTATGGACGAGCCCACAAACCACATGGACCTTCCTTCCATAACATGCCTTGAGGAGGCCCTCGCCGGATGTCCATGCGGATTGCTGCTCATTAGCCATGACAGGAGATTTCTTGACAGCCTGACTGAAAAAGACTGGCGCATAATAAAAAATGCTTCGGGAGATTCCCGGCTGTTTATTGATTAGATTGAGCACTTTTTTTTAAAGTGGAAGGAATGCCTGCCTCAGTAACCGTCCCACTGGGGGCACAGAGGTGAAGAACCTGGAGAATAAGAAGCGCAGACACCAGGCCTTGTCTCGTATATCATGCAGGTGCAGCCGTCTTCAGTCCTTTTGAGGAACTGGCATTCCCTGAAATACTCGCCGGTTGAGGTCATTATCCTGTCTCCGGCCCATATGGTTTCACCGTTTTCGGCAATATCAATGAGATCTTGCCTGTGCTCTCTTCTCCATCTGTTCAGATCATCTTCATTAACATATGCGAACATGCTCGTCCCGCAGCACTTGCCGCATCTTTTGCATTCCTTTTCCTGAACCTGATGCATCTTCCACCTTGACGATAATCTTCTTCAATCCTTCTTTCCGGCCATGAGTTTGAGGACCTTGCTTAAATCCTGCGACATCGTCTTTTTTGAGACAAGTATTGCGTCGCTGCCTTCAACTACGGCCATATCGTCGATTCCTATCAGGACAATCTTCTTACCGGAAGACCAGATCACATTGTTCGATGACTCGTAAGTAAAGGCATCGCCGTGGACTGCGTTGGCATGGGCATCCTTATCCAGAAGGCCAGTCACTGCACTCCATGAGCCCACATCGTTCCAGCCGAACGAGGCGGGAATAACACCTACGTTTTCCGCCTTTTCCATTATTGCAAAGTCTATGGAAATCGACTCACATGACGAGTAGAATTTCAAGATGTCTTCTTCCCTGAAATCCGAATCAATAAGTTCCATTGTCTTCTCGTACAGCCCCGGAGCATTCTTTTCAATTTCACTTAGAATCGTGCCGACCTTCCATATAAACATGCCGGCGTTCCATAAAAAACCCCTTTTGATATACTCTCCGGCTGTTGATGCCTCCGGTTTTTCATGAAAATTCCCGACTTTCAGAAGCCTGAGCCCGCCATCCTCTTTCAGAGTGTTTTGTGGAGAGATATAGCCATATCCCGTTTCAGGCCGTGTCGGCATGATGCCTATGGTCAAAAGAATTCCCGGTTCATCATCAAGGCATTTGACGCCGAATGAAACGACCCTTCTGAACATATCGCTGTCCGAGATATCGTGATCAGACGGAAAAATGGCCATCACGGCATCCGGGGCCTGCTTCTCTATCCATGCTGCCGCAAAGGCCACGCACGGTGCGGTGTTTCTGCCAAAAGGCTCGACCAGAATATTCCCGGCCGGAATTTCATTAAGGTCTGAAGCAACCGCCGCAGAAACATCCCTGCCCGTGACACAGCAGATTTTTTCCGGGCTTGTCAGTGGCAGGATCCTGTCTACAGTAGTCCTTAAAAGGCTTTTCTCGCCATTGAAGGCAATTAGCTGCTTGGGCATCAAGGACGTTGAAACAGGCCACAGCCTTTCGCCCTTTCCTCCGGCCATGATTACTGCAAAGAGTTCCATTTTCACCTCTGATAAGCCAATACCTTAACAGCTATTTTATTTCCCTATGATACTCCTGTATCGACTTCACTGCACCCCTTGATTTTCTGCAGGCCTCAATTCCCCTGGCGGCCGCTGTTGCCGCCGCCAGTGTCGTGATATAAGGTATCTTATATTTTATGGCGGCCTTCCTTATATAGGAATCGTCATATGTGCTCAATTTCCCTATCGGGGTGTTTATGATCAGGTTTATCTCTTTATTCATGATGGCATCGAGTATATTTGGTCTTCCCTCGTGCAGTTTCAGGATCGGAACGGATTTTATGCCGTTCTCGTTCAGCAGCCTGCTGGTGCCGTCAGTAGCAAGTATTTTAAATCCGAGCTTGTCAAACATTCCTGCGACATCGACCAAATACGGTCTGTCAAGAGTGGATACCGTTATAAGAACGGTACCTGACATCGGCAGCGTCTGACCGGCTGCTTCAAACGCCTTGTAGTAAGCTTCTCCGAAAGAGCCTGCCATGCCAAGCACCTCTCCGGTGGAACGCATTTCGGGCCCCAGGACAGGGTCAACCTCGGGAAACATGTTGAACGGAAATACCGCCTCCTTCACCCCGAAATGCGGGAATTTTCTGTCATGCAGGTCAAAATCCTTCAGGGTCTTCCCCAGCATGATCTGGGTCGCCACTCTTGCCATCGGGATATTGCAAACCTTCGACACAAGCGGCACGGTCCGTGATGCCCTCGGGTTCGCCTCGAGCACATAAACCTTGTCATTGGCTATCGCATACTGCATGTTCATGAGCCCGACCACGCCAAGTTCGACCGCTATTTTTCTAGTATATTCATAAATGGTATCAAGGTGTTTTTGCGGGATGCTTATCGGAGGAATAACGCATGCGGAATCACCCGAATGGACGCCTGCGAACTCTATATGCTCCATTACCGCCGGCACGAATGCACTTGTGCCGTCGGCTATTGCATCGGCCTCGGCCTCTATTGCGTTTTCCAGAAACTTGTCTATAAGTATCGGCCTTTCAGGGGTTACACCGCGGGCGGCAGAGACATAGGATTTAAGCATTTCCTCGTCATGGACTACTTCCATTCCGCGTCCGCCCAGTACATAGGAAGGCCTGACCATAAGCGGATAACCTATGCGGTCTGCAATTTGGAGGGCCTCGTCCATCGTGCTTGCCATACCGGACTCGGGCATGGGTATGCCCAGCCTTTCCATTACCTTCCTGAACCTGTCCCTGTCCTCGGCAAGATCGATGGCATCCGGAGTGGTGCCTAGTATCTTCACGCCCGCAGCAGCAAGCTCACTGGCAATGTTGAGCGGCGTCTGTCCGCCGAACTGCACGATGACGCCCTCGGGCTTCTCCTTCTCATAGATGGCCAGCACGTCTTCAACGGTTAATGGTTCGAAATAGAGCTTGTCCGATGTGTCATAGTCGGTGGATACCGTCTCGGGATTGCAGTTGACCATGATGGATTCAAGGCCCTCATCCCTGATGGCGAATGCCGCATGCACACAGCAGTAATCAAATTCAATGCCCTGCCCTATCCTGTTAGGACCGCCTCCCAGCACCATTATCTTCTTGCGGGTGCTGACGGGTACCGAGTCCGGGGCGTTATAAGTCGAATAGTAGTAGGCTGCATTCTCCACCCCGCTGACATTTACCCCTTCCCAGGCATGTACTATACCTAAAGTCTTTCTTTTATCCCTGATTTCAGGCTCGGGAACATCCAGCAGTTTTGAAAGATATTTATCTGCAAAGCCGTCTTTCTTGGCCCTGGCAAGGAGCTCATCAGGAATCATTCCGCCTCTGTATTTCAGTATCTCCTCTTCGAGCTCCACCAGTTCCTTCATCTGAGAGATGAACCAGGGTTTGATATGAGTTCTCCTGTAAAGCTCTTCAACATCCGCGCCTTTTCTGAGCGCCTCATACATTATGAACTGCCGTTCGCTCGTTGCATAGCCGAGCATGCCCATCAGTTCATTAAGGCTTTTTGAATTGAAGTCTTTTGCAAAGCCCAGACCGTAACGGCCGATTTCCAGCGATCTTATTGATTTCAGGAAGGCCTCTTTATAATTCTTTCCCAGGCTCATAACCTCGCCCACGGCCCTCATCTGTGTGCCCAGCTTATCCTCGACGCCTTTGAATTTTTCAAAAGCCCAGCGTGAGAACTTGACGACCACATAATCGCCCCACGGGATGTACTTGTCTAGCGTTCCTGCCCGCCAGTACGGAATCTCGTCAAGATTGAGGCCGCCAGCCAGTTTTGATGAAACAAGGGCGATCGGAAACCCGGTCGCCTTTGAGGCAAGGGCTGATGAGCGTGATGTCCTGGGGTTTATCTCGATGACCACCACCCTGCCCGTTTTTGGATCGTGTGCAAATTGTATGTTCGTGCCGCCGATTACCTCTATAGCCTCAACGATATCGTATGAATATTTCTGAAGCCGTTTTTGCAGTTCTTCGGAAATCGTAAGCATGGGCGCCGTGCAGTAGGAATCGCCGGTATGGACACCCATGGCATCGACGTTTTCAATAAAGCATACCGTGATCATGTTGTTCCTTGCATCGCGAACCACTTCAAGCTCAAGCTCTTCCCAGCCGAGAACCGACTCCTCGATAAGTATCTGCCCCACCATGCTCGCGGAAATTCCCCTTGCCGCCACGACCCTCAACTCTTCAACATTATAGACGAGGCCTCCGCCTGTACCTCCCATTGTATATGCAGGTCTGATCACCACAGGATAGCCAAGTCTTGCTGCTATCGACTCGGCTTCTTCAACAGAGTACGCAGGTTCGCTTGCCGGCATTTCAATGCCCAGTCTGTTCATTGTTTCCTTGAAGGCTATCCTGTCCTCTCCGCGCTCGATTGCATCAAGCTCGACACCGATGACTCTGACCCCGTGCTTTTCAAGCACTCCGGCTTTTGCAAGTTCGGATGTCAGGTTCAAACCGGTCTGTCCGCCAAGATTAGGCAGAATCGCATCGGGTTTTTCCTTTTCAATGATCTCGGTCATCGTCTTAACGTTCAAGGGCTCGATATAAGTTATATCAGCCATTCCCGGGTCGGTCATGATAGTCGCCGGATTTGAATTCACCAGCATTATCTGATACCCCAGACCTCTAAGGGCTTTGCACGCCTGTGTGCCCGAGTAATCGAATTCGCATGCCTGACCTATTATGATTGGACCTGAACCGATGATCATAACCTTGTTGATATCCGCCTTTTTGGGCATCTTGTTTCCTCCATGTGTCTTGAATTAAATTAAATGCATGTGAGATTACAGATAAGCCGGTAACCCAGTCAAGATAAAAGGAGTTTAATACGACCTATTGCAGACAGAGCCCGCCTATGAGATCTTTTATCGCGCTAAAATATTTTTCAGGAACTTTTCCCGGGTATATGTAACGAATGATGCCATTTTTGTCGATCAGGATGAAAACCGACTCGTTGCCGGGCATGCCGTAAGCCTCTTTCATGGACCCGTCCCAGTCACCATATACAGTAACTCTATTCTGCTCCGAGTTTCTGATAAAGCCCTTTTTCCATAAGGGTCTTGTAATAAAATTTGCAGGGGTTGCGTCTATTACCGAGAGCATGAATACATTTTTTGAACTGATTGCAATATTGTCATAATAATATTTCTGGAGGAAGATTTTGAGCTGTTTGTTCTTTTCAATTGTATCCCTGCCTTCATAAAATCCGACTATTACCTTTCCTTTGAGGGTATCAGAGTCAAGCATCGCATCATTACCGTCTGATACAGTGAATCCCGGCGCATACTTTCCGGGTTCAGCCAAGGCCCAGATAAATGATGAGAAGAGCAGACTTATCATTACAGCCGCAAGTGCTGATAATTTTATTTTTTTCATAAAAAGATTTATCGGCATAATATTACGCCCCCTTGAAGTCCAAGCCTAAGGGCTTGCACTAATGAAGCACAAATTATATAGGCTTAAACAAAAAAACCGGAGGCGCATATGTTCCCGGAAAACAGACCGCGCAGATTAAGGGCGAATGAGACAATCAGAAGGCTTGTCAGAGAAACAAGGATAAGCCCGGACAACCTGATTTATCCGATATTCGTCAAAGAAGGCAGGACGATCAAGGAACCCATAAAATCAATGCCCGGTCAATTCAGATATTCACCAGATACTGCTGCCCAGGTTGCCAGAGATTTATTCGGCAGAAAAATCCCGGCGGTTCTCCTTTTCGGCATCCCGTCAAGAAAAGACCGGTTCGGGACAGAGGCGCATAAAAGGGACGGCATAGTTCAAAAGACAATCACAGAGATAAAAAATAAAGTGCCGGAAATGCTTGTCATAACCGACGTATGCATGTGTGAGTATACCGATCACGGCCATTGCGGCATTCTTGATGAAAATGGGTGCGTCTCCAATGACGAGACCCTTGACCTGCTTGCCAAGATATCCCTCTCTCATGCAAAGGCGGGAGCGGGAATGATAGCACCTTCCGACATGATGGACGGCCGCATCGGCGCTATCAGAGAGGCCCTTGATGAAGGCGGCTTCGAGAACCTGCCGATTATGAGCTACTCGGCCAAATATGCCTCGTCCTTTTATGGGCCGTTCCGCGATGCGGCGGGCTCAGCACCTTCATTCGGCGACCGCAAGGCCTATCAGATGGATCCTGCGAATGCACGGGAGGCCATTCGTGAAATTGAGCTCGATATCGAGGAAGGCGCCGATATAATAATGGTCAAGCCTGCCATGCCCTGTCTTGATATAATCAGGACTGTCGCCGATGAATTTAACGAACCTCTGGCCGCCTATCAGGTCTCCGGGGAATACGCCATGATAAAGGCAGCCGCATCCCTGGGTATGCTTAATGAAGACGCTGCAATAATCGAAAGCATTACGGCGATCAGACGTGCAGGCGCTGATATGATCATCACCTATTTCGCGGACAGAATTGTCGATCTGATTTCATGAATGCACCGCTCATACTTGCCTGGGAACTGACAAAGGCGTGCAATCTTGAATGTATGCACTGCAGAGCCAACGCTTCGCCCGACAGAGACCCTGAAGAACTCACAACCGAAGAAGGGACTGGCCTTCTTAAAGAAATTTCCGCCCTGGGAACTAAAATGGTCATTCTTTCAGGCGGGGAAGCGCTGCTGCGGGATGACGCCATGATTTTTGCCCGTTTAGGGACATCACTCGGCCTGCGCATGACGCTCGCAACAAACGGTTCTACTGTCACCAGTGCTTCAGCGAGCGAAATAAAAGCCTCCGGCATTTCACGGGTATCAGTAAGCCTTGATGGTGTTACACCCGGTATTCATGATGAATTCAGGGGCAGACCGGGTGCATATGAGCTGGCGCTCTCCGGCATCGAGCATTTGAGAAGCGCGGGAGTGCCCGTACAGATAAACACAACGGTGGCAGCGATTAACATTTCCCAGATGCGGCTGTTCCCGGATTTTATCAGAAGACTCGGTGCCGTGGCATGGCATGTTTTTTTTCTGGTACCTACAGGCAGAGGGCACGAAATGGAACTTGCCACAATGCTGGAATATAAATCCATGCTGACCGACTTCATGGATGTTTATATCTCAGGTGGTATTGAGTGCAAAGCCACCTGTGCCCCGCAGTTTTACAGAATGATTGCTGAATCGGAAAGCAGACCCCTTGCAAAAGGTTGCCTTGCGGGGGACGGCTTCGGCTTTGTTTCTTCGACAGGAGATGTGCAGCCATGCGGTTTCCTTGACATTAAATGCGGAAATGTGAAGGAAAAGAGCTTCTCGGAAATATGGAATAAATCCGATATTCTTGTCAACCTGAGAAACCCGGATCTCCTTGATGGCAAATGCGGAACATGCAATTATAAAAACATTTGCGGAGGATGCAGGGCAAGGGCTTATGAAACTACCGGGGACATCAATTCCACAGACCCTATATGCTGGTTCAAAGATGGACAATAAAGACAGGAAAATCCTTGAATTAATAAGTGAGCGTTTTCCGCTTGATACACATCCCTTGAGAATTATTGCCGAAGAACTTGATATAGATGAAAATGACCTGCTTCAAAGAATGAATCACCTTAAATCCGATGGAATAATACGCCGGATAGGTGCAACGATCGTTCCCCGCAGATTGGGATGGTTCTCGACCCTGTGCGCTGCCGATGTACCTCGGCATATTGTTGATAAATTCTCCAGAACGGCAAACAGCTATAAGGAAATTACCCACAACTATGAACGGACAGGCACACCGAACTGCTGGTTTACTATAATCGCACCGGATAGAAACGAAGCGCTTAAGATCATATCAGAAATAGAAAACGCCTGCGGGATAAAGATTATCGAACTTCCCGCAAGGCGCATTTTCAAAATCGGGGTCAAATTTTCCCTTTAGGCTTTACCCTTTTTCAGCAGACTGCGGATCAACCCGCCGTGTCCGGCGTCTTTCATCTGCTTGGCGAGCTCTTCTTCGTAACCGATTGTTACATTAATTATCGCCCTGTCGAAATACAGAACGATCTTGTTGTTCAGTTCAAGAGCCTTTGTGCTCTCGTAGGTTGTGTCAAGAAGATGATTTTCAAGGACAAACAACCAGATATGTCTTTTGATTAGCATCAGATACATGATTGTCTCATGAAGGGGAATATCTGCCTGAAGGCGTTTCTTACCCAGTTCTTTGTAAAACTTTTCCATATGGGTTTTCGGCTTCTCTTTCTCAAGCCAGCTGATAAGGTCACTAAATATATCATTTACCCGTTCAAGATGAAATTCTTCTGTAAATTTCCTGTAACTTTTCGTCTCCTCTCTATTCAAAAAATCTTTTACAACTCGCTTGGAAAGCTCATTAACATTAGCCTTAATCTGATCCAGAACTCTCATGTAGATCATATTTCCCCCTAATATTATTATCTGTAATCAATACATCACTGAAAACATTTTATATTAACAAAACCCACTTATCAACAGGAAGTTGTCTGCTTCAAATTATATGATACCGCTGTCCTTAATCAATATGCCGGCCTTTAATTATCAGATTATGATCCGGTGCACTTTTTGTTAAATTGCAAAATAAATTATTTAACGATTTGTTAAAACCAGTCAGAGCGGCATCCTCTGCTGAATTAACCCTTGAAGTATTCATTTCATCGTATTATTAAATGGTTACCACTCATTTCTTGTTGTTTCCGAAATCTGGCATGCAGGTTGCTCTGTTAATTTTGAAAATTGAAGCTTCACTCATATTGGAAATTACAAAAATAAGAAATAAAAGAAAGGAGAAAAATCATGGCAAGTAACACAAAAAAAATTATGTTTTCGTTCTTCGCAATAGCTGTTCTCTGGCTATTGGGCGCGTCTTCCGCTTTTGCAGCTGATGTCATCAACACCCAGGCCCCGTACACAAAGGTGATCTTCTCGGTCGGCGCAATGATCGGCGCAGGTCTGGCAATCGGACTCGGGTGCATCGGTTCAGGCGCAGGAATCGGCAGCGCAACAGGAAGCGCCTGCGAGGCAGTGGGACGTAATCCTTCGGTTCAGCCAAAGATCATCATGACCATGATGGTCGGTATGGCTCTTGCGGAATCAGTTTGTATCTACTCACTGGTTATTTCTTTCATTCTTCTGTTTGCAAATCCATTTAAGACTTTTATACTTGGTTAAACTTGGTCCAGGATGAATTTAACTGAACAGAACAAAAAATAATAAGGGGGAAAAAATGCCTGACTCCAATAGTAAACCACGTATTTTTACAATTGCAAGGCTGTTTTTCCTGCTTGTCGTAATCCCCTTATTGCTGGTTGCATCGCTAATCGCATTCAGTATCTTTAAATTTGGAGGCATATCCAAAACTGACACGGCAACATCTCTTGATCAGAAATCCAAGAATGAAATACTCACCCGCGCAATCGATCTTTCACAGAATATTGCCGGTTTTCTAAGCGAGCGTCAGAAGGATATCCTGATTGCAACCATCTTTCCTGCCAATGCAGAAACTTACAGATCCTTTCTGGATACAAAAACTCAGGAGCTGTGGATTAAAAAAGATGGCGTAATCGTAAAGGAAGCATTCCCACTATATGTTGAAATGTCACTCACGGACAAGAACGGCCAGGAAATCATCAAGATAAGAAACGGCAGAATCGTCGGCGCCAATGAGCTTGTCAACGTAAGTAATCCTCTCAACACATATTACAAATCAGAGGATTATTTCTCAAAGGCAAAAAATCTTAACAAGGGAGAAGTTTACTTTTCTCCCGTCACTGGGTGGTATATCAACAAAGCTGAATTCGATAGCGGCAAACGTTTTGAGGGTATCATCAGGATGGCAACTCCTGTGTTCGACAAACAGGGTTTCTCAGGTGTAATCACACTTGCCTTGGACATAAGACACCTTGCCAAATTCACCGATAATATTGTTCCTACAGAGTCCACGTATGTAATCAAAGCCGATGCATCTTCCGGCAACTATGCTTACCTGGTAGACAACAGAGGCTTTGTTATCGCTCATCCGAACGATTATTTCATCGCCGGACTTTACAAGGATGGAACAAGAGTTCCGCAGATCAACTCTTCAAATTATCAGGAAATGAAAAAGAAGGGCGAAGAGGTAATCAACTTCAAAGACCTCGGCGGAATTGAACCAATGCTTCCCGAAATAGAAAAAGAAGCGGAAGCCGGAAAATCCGGCATAAAGACTTACACCTTTGAAGGCAGCACGAAGGTGGTAGCTTATGCGCCGATTCCATTCTATTCACAGGAGTTCCCGAAACCGGCAGGATTCGGCTGGGTAGGTATGGGTGTCGATGTGGATAAATTCCACGAACAGGCCCTTCTTTCTCAAAAGAAGATAGAAAAAGAAGGACAGAAATGGCTGACTACAATCATACTCATCATGTTCATAGCAATGGCCATACTGTTCGCAATCGCTGCAATCCTTTCCCGCGGAATCAACCGGTCCATTGAATCTGAGGTTCCTGAGGATTCAGTATCTCCGGGTGAATACGACAAGGATTGATCCTTCTACAACATCCTGTCTCAGGAATATTGTCCTGAGACAGGATGGATAACCTTTTTGAATTCACATGAATTATTTTCCGTTCAAAGCGATGTGATACCTTCCCTTACAGCGTATTTTGTCAGTTCGGCAATGCTTCTGAGGCCTATTTTCTCCTGAATCTTCAAACGGAAAGTCTCGATGGTTTTAATGCTGAGATTAAGATCGAATGCTATCTCCTTTGTAGATTTGCCTTCCGAGAGCTTTTGGAGGACATCACGTTCCCTCGGGGTAAGAATGGAAAAAGCCGACAGATCAACAGTATCTGCAAGCTGCACATAATCCCTTACCATATCATCGACAAGAGAAGGGCTTATATAGATACGGTTTTTAAGTATTACCTTGATGGCATTCAAAAGTTCATCAGACGCGCAATCCTTGAGCAGATAACCTTTTGCTCCTGCCTTGAGCATTTTTATAAGGAAACCCCTGTCTGCATACATGGACAGCGCAAGAATTCTTGACCCCGGTATTTCGGTTATGATTCTTTTTGTTGCTTCAATCCCGTTGAGATCGGGCATATTGATATCCATTATGATAATATCTGGATTGAGCTTCTTCGCCAGGTCTACCGCTTCAACGCCATTGCCTGCTTCGCCTGAGACAATCATGTTAAAATTCTTTTCGAGGATCGATTTCAGCCCTTCCCTCATGATCTTATGATCGTCTGCAAGCAGTATTTTAATATTCATTATTTATCTAAGCCTCCCCATTGACAGGAACAATTATACTTGCCACGGTTCCCTGCCCGGGACTTGACTTTATATTGAAAAAACCGCCGATATTGTTCAAACGTTCCTGAATGCTGAATAATCCGAAATTCTGTGATTTTTTTCTTATCGTCTCGCCCACATCGAAACCGATGCCGTCATCCTGGATACTTATTAAAATGTGGCTGTCTTTCTTCTTTATCGACACGACTGTTTCATTAGCTTTCGAGTGTTTGGCCGAATTGTTTAAAAGTTCTCGAATTATCTGAAAAAGGAGAATTCTGATTTTCTGGTTCAGTTTATCTTCAAAATCGTCACTTTCAATCCTGAACAGGATGCCCCTCTTCAACAGGATATTTTCTCCAAGCCATACGATAGCGGGTTCAAGTCCGAGTTCATATAAAACCGGAGGACTCAATTCGAAGGTCAATGTCCTTATACTCTGGATTGTCCCGGAAATAATTTCCTTCAGTTCATTTATGGTATTCTCGGACGGCGTGGCTGTACAATCCTTATAGAATTCATCGAGCTTGATCTTACAGTATGCGAGGTTCTGGATAACATGATCATGAAGCTCCATGGCAATGCGTCTTCTCTCCTTTTCCTCTGCCAGAGAAAGCTCCAGTGTTAATGCCTGCAGATCATTCTTATATTCATGAAGTTTTTCAAGGGTTCTCTTATACCCGGTAATGTCGCGCGCGATGCACCCGATCTGTATTGTTTTCCCCTGGCTGTCCCGTATGATGTGCTTCTTGTCGTGAAGCCAGACTATTGAACCGTCAGAAACAATAATCCGGTATTCCTTCTGGGAATAACCGGATATGAAAAGCTCATTAAGACTGTCTACTGCAATCTGCTTATCTTCCGGATGTACAATGTCGATCCAGAGACCGGGATTCGCCTTGAAATCAAACACTGTCCTCCCATATAGATTTTCGAAAGAGGGATTTATATAATAGAGCTGGTTGCCATCCAGGGACATTATCCAGACCACATCGTCAGCAATAGATATAAGCTTATAGAAACATTCCGGGGTTACCGACAGGGCTCCTTTTTTAATTTCCGGTATAACTGTATTCATATCTTTCTCGATATAAAAATAATAGCGTTAAGGTTTTATTCAAGGCACCACAGAAAAATTCCACTTGAAATCCACTATCAGGTTTTTTGAACCGGCAAATAAGGTAATCCCCTATTACAAATTACTGAACCCCGGCAGATTATATGAAAATGAAAGCTTTAATCATAAGTTTCGACAATTTCGAAGACCTGGAACTGCTTGTCCCATACTATCGCCTGAAGGAAGCTGGCATTGAAGTTGACATAGCTTCATTGAACAAGAGAACCATAACGGGCATACATGACTACAAGGTGGCGGTGGATATGTCACTTGAAGATGTAAATCCCGATGACTATTCCATGCTGGTCCTGCCTGGCGGAAAGGCACCGCAGACAATAAGGAATGAAACCAGGGCAAAGGAAATATCCCGCAGCTTTTTCACACACAACAAGCCGGTTGGGGCTATATGTCATGGGCCACAAATTCTTATAAGCGCAGATCTTCTCAAGGGCAGGCATGCCACAAGCTATATATCCGTGGCAAAAGAGCTGAAAAATGCAGGCGCCATATACGAAGACCAGGACGTCGTCGTTGACGGTAACCTCATAACGTCAAGGGGTCCGTCTGATCTGCCGGCTTTCATGCGTGAGACGATGAAAATTCTCGGAATTAACAATTCTCACGAAAAAGAATCGAGTTGCCATGAAGTTAAGGATAAGTCCCGGAAATAAAATATATCAGTTGTAACCCGATCTGTTATCTATCATAGAAAAAGCCAGCAAAACCAGCTTTGTGGTTATGGTTACGGGTTTTTGATTTCAGACTAGCCGAAAAGTTTTCTTGCGATCATCGCAACATGTCTCCCCTGATACCTTGCACCATCGAGTTCATTCGTACTCGGCGAACGCTCACCCGAAGGACCTGCAATGGTGGATGCGCCATATGGAGAACAGCCGGCAACCTCATCCGTGCGGGATTGACCATCAAAGGAATATGGCAGCCCGACAATGATCATGCCGTGATGCAGCAATGTGGTATGAAAACTCAGAATCGTAGATTCCTGCCCGCCATGCTGGGTGCCGGAACTGGTAAAAACACTACCTACCTTGCCCACAAGAGAACGCTTTGCCCAGAGTCCGCCCGTCGCATCGAGAAACTGCCTCATCTGAGCGCACATATTCCCAAAACGTGTCGGAGTGCCGAAGATTATTGCATCGGCCCCGGCCAGTTCGTCCATACTGCAAACCGGAACATCTGCAAACATCTTCCCGGTTTCGATCGCATGCATTTTCTTGAGTATCTCATCACTGAGCGTTTCAGGAACACGCCTCAATTTCACTTCTGCTCCGTCCACTTCATTAGCGCCTTCCGCAACAGCCTTTGCCATCTTGTAGATATGGCCATACATGGAATAGAAAACGACCAGTACCTTCATATTATCCTCCTGTCTTTACCAGTCTTGAATGCAGCTTAACATGCATGCTCAATTACTGACGGGATTTATTGAAAACAGAATACCTCTCTTTTGCCCCATTGCACAGGGGACACTTGTCAGGGGCTTCCCCTTCTATTGTAAAACCGCAGATATTACAGACTACAACATGCCCGAGTTCGACATCTCTTTCTCTTTCAATCGCCCTCAGCGCCTTTTCAAGGAGTCTTTTATGCTCTTTCCCTGTGTTATACGAATACTCAAACCTGCGCAGTGCCCCTTTTTCCTCCTGAAATTTAGCAACCTGAATATAGACAGGATACATATCGTCTATCTGACAGGTCTTATCCATGATAGCACATTGCAGATTCTTCCTAGTGTTACCTGGACCAAAGACAGGCATACAACTGGAAACAACTCCGCCCTTAAGACGGCTGAGTTCCCTGTAATAATTCATGGCATGGACGTATTCGGCATGAGCGACGGCCCGGAATAGTCTGGCGGCGTTATGATATTTTTCCTTAACAGCTTGTGTAGAGAAGTAAAGATAGCGGACATACGTCTGAGATTCGCCTGCAAAGGCATTAACAAGATTCTGCGCGGTCATATGCTTGATTTGATCTGACTTTGCTTCCGATATGTCCATGATCTCATCAATCCCCGCCCTGTCATAATTGGTAAACCTGATTCCTGTGCCCTTATCCGAAACATGAACGACATTTCCACGCACCCATACCACCTTGCCGTAAACCTCAAGATCCAGGTCTGCCTGGATTCTTTCACCTATTCTGTGTTCTATTTCCGATTCAAACAACATGCCGCCGGGGCTTATGTCACGAACCTGCCCCATTTGATCACCGTTGGTTTTACTCCTGTATCTCATGGGAATGGAGATCTTTCTTCTTGGATATTCCCGGCGTTCATTCATTTCTGTCTGCTTGATATCCGTTACCTGAGCCATCATGCCCTCCACTTCAGCAATGAAAAAGCTGAAACGCTTTAATGTTAATTTCCTTATTTTTATATGACCAAATTTTTAGAGGTTCGGTAATCAGGACTATCCTTAATTACCGGTTCAAAAAACCTGAAACGGTTCAGTAATCTGTTTTTTACGCTGCTCTTTGTTTGACAATCAGAAAACGAGACCTTACTGAACAATAAATATGAATGGAGTAATAACCTGATGAACAGGCTTTCAAATGAAAAGAGCCCTTACCTTCTGCAGCATGCGCAAAACCCCGTAGACTGGTACCCCTGGGGAGAAGAGGCCTTCGCAAAAGCCAGGAACGAAGACAAGCCCCTATTCCTTTCAATCGGCTATTCCACCTGCCACTGGTGCCATGTCATGGCTCATGAGTCTTTCGAGGATGAGGAGACGGCAAAACGGATGAATGAGGTTTTTATAAATATAAAAGTCGACAGGGAAGAGAGGCCGGATATCGACGGCATATACATGAGCGTTTGCCAGGGACTTACAGGCAGCGGCGGATGGCCCTTAACAATTATCATGACCCCCGATAAAAAACCCTTTTTCGCCGGCACATACTTTCCAAGGAAAACCGCACACGGTATTTTGGGAATGAACGATCTGATCGATAAGATCGAGGACCTCTGGAAAAACGAACGCGACGGCATCATTGAGTCGGCAGAGAATATAACAAACTGGCTCGGGCAGAAAAGGTATACATCATCAGGGAAAAACCCGGGAACAGACACGCTTAAAAAGGCTTTCAAAGAGCTTGATTCAAGGTATGACAGCAAGAATGGGGGATTCAGCCCCGCCCCAAAATTTCCCACCCCGCATCAGCTCACTTTTCTTTTAAGATACTACCGGCGCTTCAAGGACACATATGCACTGGATATGGTCGAAAAAACCTTGAATGCAATGTTTCATGGCGGCATTCACGATCATGTCGGGTCCGGTTTCCACCGCTATTCAACAGATGCAAAGTGGTTTGTCCCGCATTTCGAAAAGATGCTCTATGACCAGGCTTTGATCGCTTTCGCTGCGACGGAAACCTTCCTGGCCACTGGCAAGACCATTTTTGCGGATATCGCCAATGATGCACTCACCTATGTCATCAGAGATCTGCATTCGGATACAGGCGCCTTCTTCTCGGCAGAAGATGCCGACAGTGAAGGTGTCGAGGGAAAGTTCTATCTCTGGTGCGAACCTGAAATCAGGGAAGTTCTGAATGAGGAGGAGGCCGGACTCTGGATAAAAGCATATGGAATTGAGACCAAAGGCAACTTGAGGGATGGCATCTCTGATAAAACACTTAACATGAATATCCCCTTTTTGAAAAAATCATCAAAGGAACTTTCAGTCGAAACCGGTATTGATGAAGAAGTTCTAAGAAATATTCTTGAGGCATCAACAAAGAAACTCCTTGCAGTGCGCGGCAAAAGAACCCACCCTCAAAGGGACGAAAAGATCCTGACAGACATGAACGGGCTTATGATTGCCGCTCTGGCAAAAGGCGCCCGGGGTTTTGATAACCCGGCTTATGTTCATTATGCAGAGAAGGCAGCAGCTTTCATTCTAGGACAAATGCGCATAGACGACGGCGGACTTTTCCACAGGTACTGCGACGGACAAACTGCAATCCCGGGATTCCTTGACGACTATGCATTTTTCATATGGGGACTCATCGAACTTTATGAGACGACATTCGATGTAAAATATCTGGAAGCAGCAATAAGCTTGAACTCATACATGACAGAACATTTTCATGATAATGAGGCAGGCGGTTTCTTTTTTACATCGGATATGCAGGAAGAAGTCCTTGTGCGGAAAAAGGACCTCTATGACGGAGCAATACCTTCAGGCAATTCGGTTGCAGCACTCAACCTGATCCGCCTCTCGAAGTTAACAGGAAATCCCGGGCTTGAGGACATGGCCAGTAAGATTGCAGAAGCTTTTTCCCAGCAGATAATGGAAAATCCGTCGGCATTTACTCAATTTCTTGCTGCGCTTGATTTCATGATCGGGCCTTCACATGAAATCGTCATCACAGGCGACGATGACAGCGATGATGCTTCGGAAATGATCCGTGCACTGAGAAGGCTTTATATGCCCAACACAAGCATTATGTTTATTCCGGGAGATGACTGCCTTGATAAAATAAAAAAAATCGCACCATTTGTCTCTGATATGAAAATGCAACCTTCGATGACGATTGCATATGTCTGTTCAGGAAGCACATGCCTTAGTCCGGTTTATGACATGGAATCATTGAAGGCCTTGCTTGAGCAGTAAAGAGACTCATTCAACCTTGTATATAAGTGCTCTGAATGTAAACCGGTGATAAGGCCGGGAACTGCGATCTATGTTATGAAATCAGGTGGGATTACTTTTTCGATCTCTTCAAATACCTTTTCTTCAGGCTTTTCCGCATCAATCACATGATGCCTTTTCCCTCTGCATATATCGAGAAATCCCTGCCGGATGATTTTCTGCGTCTCGATGCCTCTCGTCTCGAGCCTGTCAGCCGGCATGAAACGTGAGTAAGCGATTGCCGGGTCAATATCGAGGAGAAATGTAAGATCTGGTTCAATCAGTGTACCTGTCATTTTCATCAGGTTCCTGACATTTTCTATCCCCAGCCCCCCGGCGATTCCCTGATAGACAAGCGTTGAATCAATGAAACGGTCTATAACGACAGTTTTTCCGGCATCAAGTGCAGGCATTATAACACTCGATATATTATTCCGCCTTGCCGCCAGCAGCAGCATAAGTTCGGTCATCGAATCCATCGGATGGGCAAGGAAGAGTTTTCTGATATATTCAGAAAGATTTGAACCGCCGGGTTCCCTCAATGAGACAACCTGGCGGCCTTGTTTTTCAAGATATTCTTTGAGCAGGGCGGCCTGGGTTGTTTTGCCTGAACCCTCGCCGCCCTCGAAAGTTATAATCACTTCTTGTTTGCTTTCAACGCAGCCTGGGCTGCCGCAAGTCTTGCAATCGGAACCCTGTAGGGCGAACAGCTTACATAGTTCATTCCGACGCCATGACAGAATTCGACCGATGCCGGATCTCCGCCATGCTCTCCGCAGATTCCCACCTTGAGGTTTTCCCGTGCAGACCGGCCTTTTGTAATCCCTATCCTTATCAATTCACCCACGCCTTCAGTATCAAGCGTCATGAAAGGATCTGCGGGGAGTATCTTCTTGGCCACATATACTGGCAGGAATTTGCCTGCATCATCACGCGACAGGCCGAATGTCGTCTGCGTCAGGTCGTTTGTACCGAACGAGAAAAACTCGGCATGTTTTGCAATCGTATCCGCAGTGACCGCTGCCCTTGGAAGTTCTATCATCGTTCCCACCATATATTTCAGCTTCAGCTTGTATGTCTTCAGCACCTCTTCACAGACGTTTATTGTCATATCCTTCAGCACTTCGAGCTCTTTTGCCGCTCCGACAAGCGGGATCATGATTTCGGGCTCGACCTCGATGCCTTCCTTTTTGCATTCACATGCCGCTTCCATTATGGCCCTTACCTGCATTTCATATATTTCAGGGAAGGTAATCCCCAGTCTGCAGCCCCTGTGGCCCAGCATCGGGTTCGCCTCATGGAGCTGTTCGTTCTTGGCTTTTATTTCGGCAACAGGCTTTTTCATTGCCTTGGCGACATCGGCCATTTCTTCTTCCGTATGCGGCAGAAATTCATGAAGCGGCGGGTCGAGGAGCCTTATGGTCACGGGGAAACCGTCCATCTCTGCAAATATGCCCTTGAAGTCGCCCTTCTGCATCGGCGCCAGTTTGGAAAGCGCTTTTCTTCGGCCTTTTTCGTCTTCGGCCAGAATCATCTCGCGTACTGCAAGGATGCGGTTGCCTTCAAAGAACATATGCTCGGTGCGGCACAGCCCGATTCCTTCGGCGCCGAATTCGCGGGCAATTCTGGTATCCTTTGGCGTATCGGCATTTGTCCTGACCTTCAATTTCCTGAACTTGTCCGCCCACTCCATGATGGTGCCGAATGCGCCGGAAAGAGTGGGATCAACAGTCGGACACTGCCCCAGGATGACTTCGCCTTTGGATCCGTCAAGCGTAAGCCAGTCTCCCTTCTTTATCTTGTTCCCGCCGATGGTGCAGACCTGCTTCTTGTAATCGACAGCAAGATCGCTGCAGCCGGCAACACAGCATTTGCCCATGCCGCGTGCGACAACCGCAGCATGCGATGTCATGCCGCCCCTTGCTGTTAGAATGCCCTGGGCTACGTTCATGCCGTGGATGTCTTCAGGTGATGTCTCTACGCGGACAAGAATGACTTTCTGGCCGTGCTTCGCTTCGATTTCAGCATCTTCAGAGGAAAATACCACCTTGCCGACCGCAGCGCCCGGGGACGCCGGCAGGCCCTTGCTGATTACATTCCTCTTCGCCTTCGGATCTATTGCCGGGTGCAGGAGCTGATTTATCTGTTCCGGATCGATCCTGAGAACAGCCTCTTCCTTGTCTATAAGCCCCTCGTCGACCATGTCGGCCGCAATCTTAACGGCAGCCGCGGCCGTGCGTTTTCCGGTCCTCGTCTGCAACATCCACAGGTTGCCTTCCTGGACCGTGAACTCCATGTCCTGCATATCCTTGTAGTGCTTCTCGAGGGTCTTGTATATTTCTACAAGCTGTTTGTACTGGTCCGGCATGGCCTTTTCCATTGATACCTGGTCCTTGTCACGCTTGCCCTTCTCGTTAATGGGCTGAGGCGTGCGTATGCCGGCAACAACATCCTCGCCCTGTGCATTTATCAGGTATTCACCGTAGAATATCTTCTCGCCCGTTGACGGGTCGCGGGTAAAGCATACGCCTGTGGCGGAGCTTAAACCCATGTTCCCGAATACCATAGCCTGCACGTTTACAGCAGTACCCCATGAGTCCGGAATGTTGTTCAGTTTGCGATATGTAATGGCGCGCGGTGTGTTCCATGATCTGAAGACCGCATTGATACCCCCCCAGAGCTGCTCCATCGGGTCGGAGGGTACAGGATTGCCAGTAAGCTTTTCAACTTTCTCCTTGAATATCTTCACAAGCTTCTTAAGATCGTTGGCATCGAGCTCCGTATCAAGCCTGACCCCTTTTTTCGTCTTCATCTTCTCGAGCTCTTCTTCAAGCTCCTGCGAATCGGCTTCCATGACGACATCGGAATACATCTGAATGAACCTTCTGTAACAATCCCATGCAAAACGCTCGTTGCCGCTCATCTTGATGAGTCCCTGTACGGTTTCATCATTTATTCCCAGATTGAGAACAGTATCCATCATACCCGGCATGGACGCCCTGGCACCCGAACGTACGGAAAACAGGAGCGGTGCTTCCGGGTCGCCAAAGGAAAGCCCCATTATCTTCTCAACCTTTCTGAGGGCATCTTTTACCTGAGTCTTTATCTCTTTCGGGATCCCGTTCGTCTCATAATAAATCGAACACACCTCTGTAGAGATAGTAAATCCCGGAGGGACAGGGATGCTCAGGTTTGTCATCTCAGCCAGATTTGCGCCTTTGCCGCCAAGAAGGGCCTTCATGTCTGCGCTGCCTTCTGCTTTGGTTGCCCTTCCGCCAAAAAGATACACGTATTTTTTAGCCATGTGTTCTCCTTCCCAAGGAAGTTTATAGTGGAAAAAATATGTAGGCATACATGGTTATAGAAAGAGGCCCCTTTTATCAAGAAAAAAATTCCGCGTCGTTCAAGCCCTGTTCATACATGTAATAGTACATTATCATACAAAAACAGAGTGTTACCATGATTCAGATGAAGGCTTAACAACAATTTCCATGCATAGCTAATTTACTCACGAGCTTGACAGATCAGCAGCTGATTTCAGAGCGCCATAATTATTTCATCAAACCGTCAATAAACTGTTGAAGGCTAAACGCCGATAAGGGATGTAACACTCATGAAATGCTGGCAGATTGAGGCTTTTGTCTCATTTTAAAACAAATGGCATCAGACTTGCTTAACCATGAGTGAATCCAAGGCAGGTGTAAATATGGACCTTGCAACTATTATCGGACTTGTTGTCGCCCTGGGGATGATCCTCTATGGAATCCTCATGGGAAGTCCCTTGAGTCTGTTCTGGGACCTGCCGAGTGCGCTTATAGTAATCGGTGGCACACTCGGAATTGTATTCATCAATTTCCCGTTGAAGGACATAGGCGGTGTTGTCGGTGTCATCAAAAATGCCTTCAAGGCATCGGCTTATGACTCGAAAGGCCTTATAACCACATTTGTAACATTTGCCACGAAGGCCAGACGCGAGGGAATTCTGGCGCTTGAGTCAGCTGCGGTCGACATAAAAGACCCTTTTCTCAAGCAGGGGCTGGAACTGGTCATAGACGGCCTCGAACCCCAGTCGATACGTGATATCCTCGAAAGCGAGATGGACAATCTGGTTATCAGACACAGGAAAGGCACGGATATTTTAAACTCAATTGCCACATATGCCCCTGCAATGGGAATGGTAGGGACCCTGATCGGACTTGTCCAGATGCTGCAGTCCATGAACGACCCGTCGAGCATCGGGCCGGCAATGGCCGTGGCCCTGATGACGACGTTTTACGGCGCCCTTATCGCCAACCTCTTCGCACTGCCAATGGCAGGGAAACTTTCCTCCCGCTCAAGCGAAGAAATGCTGATAAGGGGCATCATTGTTGAAGGTATCATGTCCATATCTGCAGGCGACAATCCGAGAATAGTCGAAAGGAAGCTGCACTCGTATCTGGCGCCAAGGCTGAGGGAACGGGAGAAAGACAAATCCAGGGAAGAATGATGAATCACAGCGCACATAATCTATCTCAAAGAAGAAGATCGAATACTGTAATCATGACATCAATCAGTCTTCTTCTGATGAGCTTCTTTGTCGTGCTTGCATCGATATCCATACCAGATGTCAGAAAAGCAAGGCTTGGTATCAGTTCTATAGCGGAAGGCTTCGGCATGGTACCGTCACAGACGATAGGCTTTAAGAGGATTTCCATGACCGAGGCCGACGTGCTTGATATAATAAGATTCAGAAAAGCCCTTCAGGCAGAAGGAATCATGATGGGCACTGGCGTCTATTCAACCCCTCTGGGAACAACCCTTGCCATAAAAGGGAGCCTGCTTTTCGACAAGGATTCCGCGGGCCTTAAATCCGATTACCTTGAAAAGATTGATGCCATAGCTTCACTCATCAAAGACATACCGAACGAAATCATTATAACAGGTTTTACGGATTCCAGACCTGTCGAAACCGCATCATTCGGGTCAAACTGGACGCTCTCGGCGGCAAGGGCGATGGCTGTCATGAATTACCTCGCAGAAAAAGGCATAGATTATAAAAGAATGCGGGCTTACGGAATGGGTCCTGAACATCCGATATCGTCAAATTCAACCGAAGCAGGCAGGAATATAAATTCCCGGGTAGAGATCACCATAGCAGGAGGAACAAAGAGTCAGACTGATGTAAAGATGAAAGAACTCGATAAGGAAAAAATGAACCTGCCGCCGGTCTATCACTATAAAGGGTATGAAATACCCATCGAGGCAAACTGATGCACAGAGTAAGGAATGAAGAGACTTTTCTCAGCATATCCCCTCAGGACAGCTGGAGGATTACATTTTCAGACGTAATCACTCTCCTTATGACCTTTTTTGTCATGATAGTGGCGATGAGCGGATTCAACGATAAAACTATAATTAAGACGATCAGTCTAAACAAGGATAAGGATATCGTCATGAATCTCCATGAAAAGTTTCTTCCACCTGATGCAGTTATGCTGCAAGCAGCTAAATCAGCTTTTTCGGTTGATCTTCTTGATAAAATATTATCGTCATTTCCCCAGGACGAAGGAAGATTCTTTATTTCAGAAAGCGAGCGCGGAACGGTTTTAACCATATCAGACCCTTTGGTATTTGAGCCGGAAGGGGCAAAACTCAGCAACACTGCATTGAAATACCTGCAGGCAATTGCAGCTTCACTGAAAGAGACTCAGGATTTTATTTCAATAGAGGGACATACCGCAAGATCAGGAAATGATGAAGCGGATTCGAAGCTAACGCTGCAGATGGCTGCTTCCGTCCTTGATTACTTTATTTACGAATCCGGCATGAGCCCTACAAGATTCAGTATTGCAGGCTATGGCAGCAGAAGGCCTGCCATTTACAGGAACAAACAGGCAATGGAATCGCGTCTGGAAATAGTAATTCTTAAGGTAAGACCTTATACCGAGACAGCCGGTATGGCATCAATACAATAGAGGGTGGAATGGGACAGATATTGACTCAGGAAGAGGTCGACGCCCTTTTAAGAGGCATGGAAGGCGGAGATATATCCCGGGAGAGAGCGGACAGCGGGAAACGTAACGAGGCATGGATCACCAGACCATATGATTTTGCATCGCATGACAAGATCGTCCGGGGAAAACTGCCGCAGCTGGACGCTGTCAATGAAAGGTATTGCAGACTTTTCAGGGTAAGGCTTTCAAATATGCTCAGAAAGATGGGAACCATCTCCTATGCCTCTCTTGAAACGCTCAGTCTGGGCAACTTCATGCGCTCAGTTTCAGTACCCTCAAGCATCAACATAATACGCTCTGAAAAGTTCAATATCAGCGGGCTTGTAATACTTGAAACCAAACTCGTCATTTCCCTTATAGATCTTTTCTTCGGCGGAAAAGGCGGTGCAGGAAGCGGTTATAAAATGGAAGGACGGGAATTCACTTCCATCGAGCAGAGCATGCTCGAAAAAGTGGCCGTAGGAGCGGTAAAGGATCTCAACGAGGCATTCAAACCTGTTGCGGACCTCGATCTTGTATATGTAAGGAACGAGTCCAATCCTCAGTTTACAGGAATCCTCAAAGATAACGACACTGTAATAGTAGCCGAATTTGAAGCAGGTCTTGAACATGTCAGCGGTTCGGTCATGGTTTGCCTTCCTTATACGCTGATAGAGCTTATAAAACCGGGTTTCGGCGCAGGGGCGTCAGGTAGTCCATCATCATCCGCCGACAGAAAATGGACCGAACAATTCATGGGTCATCTCAACTCCGTACCGGTGGAAATATCTGTCAGACTGGGCAATTCCAGACTGACAGGGAGACAGATTGCAAACCTCAAGAAAGGTGATGTCATAATGCTTGATAATTCACCCGATGGCGAAGTCGAAGTAAACGTGCAGGGTGAGACCAAATTTTATGGCAGGGCGGGAACTCTGGGGAAAAATTTGGCGGTTGAAATAATCAGGGCTTGTAAGGGGAAAGCATAATCCGGAGGAATATCATGGAAGACGAAGACAGAATATTTGAGAGCGCGGGAAATGTTGACGAGGTCCAGTCATTGCTGTCGAGGGATCGGGCTGATGAACTGAGCTTCACTGAAATTGACAAGGAATCAGGTGATGCGCACCGGATAAGAGAAAAGCTTGACGATACGCTTGAAGAGCCGAAATTCAGGGAACTCAAAAAGACATCCTTAGAAAAAGAGCGGCCTAGAGAGCTGGATTTCGTTCTGGATATACCCCTTGAAATTTCTGTTGAGATAGGCAGGACCCGGATGCTGATAGGTGATATGCTTAAGCTCGGGCAGGGTTCGGTGATTGAACTGAACAAGCTTTCCGGCGAACCGGTCGATATATTCGTAAACAGCAGGCTCATTGCACGCGGTGAGGTTCTCGTTTCAGGCGACAAATTCGGCGTAAGGGTAATTGATATAATAAGCCCCACGGAAAGGGTGAAAAGACTCGGATAAACTCCTATAATATTTCAACTGCCGGCTTGTCCTGACCTGGTCTTTCGTCTATATTCTTTCTCCATGACCGAAAAGATTACTCCCATGATGCAGCAGTATCATGAGATCAAGAAACAGCATACCGATGCAATACTGTTCTACCGCATGGGAGATTTTTATGAGATGTTCTATCAGGATGCAATCGAGGCCTCGAAGATTCTCGGGATCGTCCTTACCACCCGAGACAGGGCAAAGGAAAATCCCGTACCGATGTGCGGGGTGCCTTATCACAGCGCCTCCTCCTATGTCGCAAAACTGATAAAGGCAGGCAGAAAGGTCGCCGTATGCGAACAGGGTGAAGTCGGCGGCAAGGGTCTTGTAAAGCGCGAGGTCGTGCAGGTCCTCACACCCGGCCTGATAAATGAAGAAACCCATCTTGACAGCAGGAGCTCGAATTATCTGATGGCGGTTTTTCAGGACGACAAAAATGACTCTTACGGTATTGCATTCACCGACATCACAACAGGTGATTTCCGCGTCACGGAGCTTAACAGCCGTAATGATTTCATAAGCGAGGTCTGCCGCATTTCGCCGAGCGAGATATTGTGCCAGGATGCATCAGGTGTGCCTCAAGGTTTTTATACGAGCATTATCGATTCCGTACCTTCTTTATCCAGATGCCGGGAAATCCTGTGCTCTCATTTCAAGACGGCGTCCCTTGCCGGCCTAGGACTCGAAGGCAATCAGGCGGCAGCCATGGCGGCTGTTATGGTACTCAATTATGTACTGGAAAAACAGAAATCCTCAGCAGGCAATATCACATCTGTCAGGTTCTATAACCCCGGCCTTTACATGATTCTCGGAGCCAATACGAAAAAGAATCTCGAACTTTTCGAGTCCTTTTCTAAATCAAAGGAAGACTGCCTCTATAACATCATCAATAAGACAAAAACAGCAATGGGTGCCAGAAGGCTGGCCGACTGGCTCAATTTTCCCTTAATGGATGAAGCCTCCATAAACGAAAGACTCGATGCGCTGGGTGAGCTTAAAAACAATCCTGAAAAACTGTCTGAAATCAGGGAAGCCCTGAAAAACGTCTATGACCTTGAGCGCATCCTCGGCAGGATAGTCTCTGACAGGGCAACACCGAGGGATCTGTTCTCCCTTGCCATGGGTCTCGAGCAGGTCCCTCTGCTTAAATCTCTTCTGAATGAATTTGAAAGCCGCCTGATACAAAATCTGGAACTGGATCCCCTTGAGCATATAAGATCGAGAATTATTGAAACCATTGTTGACGACCCTCCCCTCAAGCTGGGAGATTCTCCTGTCATAAGGAGCGGCATCGATGGAGAACTCGACGAATTGCGTGAAATAAGGAGGGACTCGAGGAAATGGATAGCTGAACACGAAGCCCAGCAGAGATCCATAACAGGGATCACCACACTCAAAATCGGTTATAACCGCGTATTCGGATATTATATAGAGGTTACCAGGGCCAATGCAGAAAAGGTCCCGCAGAGCTATATCCGCAAGCAGACACTTGTCAATGCCGAACGCTACATAACGCCTGAACTGAAAGAATATGAAGTTAAGCTTCTGAATGCGCAGGATCTGATTGCAAAGATCGAGGCCAGGATATTTTCAGAACTTAAGGAGTTTGCAGCATCACATAAGGATGGTCTCAAAAAGACTATAAACGGTATAACCGTGCTTGATGCCATATCCTCATTGGCGCAGGCGGCGCTTGAAAACGATTATTCCAGGCCCCTTGTCGAACGGGGCCGCATAATTGAAATCAAGGCCGGACGGCACCCGGTTGTCGAAAAGGTACTGAAAGCAGGCGAATTCGTCCCCAATGACTGCAGATTCGATCATACCGCGGATAACATTCATATAATTACAGGGCCGAACATGGCCGGAAAATCGACATATATGCGCCAGATAGCCCTTATCGTGATCATGGCCCAGATGGGGTCGTTCGTGCCTGCGAAATCGGCCACAATCGGGATTGCAGACAGGATTTTCACACGCATCGGCGCATCGGACAACCTTTCGACGGGACAGAGCACCTTCATGGTTGAGATGAGCGAAACCGCCGATATCCTCAAGAATGCAACCGGATCATCTCTGGTGATCCTCGATGAAATTGGCCGGGGAACGTCCACCTATGACGGCATGTCTCTGGCATGGGCCGTTTCAGAATACCTTGACAGGCTTGGAACCAGGACTTTCTTCGCTACCCATTATCATGAGCTTGCCGACCTCGCCCGTAAGAACAAGGGGATAAAGAACTACCATATGGCGGTCGAAGAAAGCGGGCATGATGTCGTATTCGTGAGAGAAGTCAGACGGGGGGCAACCGGTAGAAGCTATGGAATCCATGTAGCAAAGCTTGCGGGCATACCCGAAGAAGTCATTGCAGATGCAAGAGCCGTTCTGGGAAGCATAGACAAGAAAGCCAGAACAGTTGGAATATCATCCGGTTCAGGCGCCATGACGCAGACAAGTATCTTCGATCAGCCGGAACCGGATAACACGGAAAACATTCTGGTATCAGACATAATCAAACAGATCACGGCAATCGACCTGTCATGCACAACCCCTCTTGAAGCCCTTAACTTTCTTAATCAGATCAAGGAACGAATCAATAAATCCTGATTTCACATTATACCTGTTAAGCAATTCTGATTGACGCCGATACATACCAGTAGGACACGAGAGAGGAGATAAGCGATTATGATGACGACAGAGACTTCAAGCCAGAGCAAAGGAAATTGGGAAGGCGTAAGGCCTGTTGTAATTTACTTTGCGGGTGAAAGGTTTGTTGTCGAATACGGCGAGCACTACAATCGCATGTCTTCCCCTATCGTTGCCCTGGTTCATGCATATATTGGCAGTTCCGGAATTACGAACTGTCTCCACTAGAATAAAGCAGCCGTACTGTTTTTCATGTGTCTCATTTCCGGTTAAATCCGAGATGCTTCTTGATTTATTGTTAAGCGTTACTTATTGTAATCAATATGCCCGATAGAAAGAAAAATCAGCCCGCAAAAAAGACCCTGATCATCGAACAGGATGATGCGAATGCATGTCTTCTGGAAGAAATACTTATGTCTCAGGGATTGGAAGTAATAAGGGCCGGGGGCGGGAAAGAGGCACTGGAAATCCTTGCCGGGGAAGATTTCCCGATCGTGATAACAAACCTTGAAATGTCGGATATAGACGGTTTCGGCATTATTGATTTTCTCAAAAAAAGAAAAAGAGACAGCCTGGTCATTGTGATGACGGATCATGCCAGTATCGACAGCGTAATCGTAGCCTTAAGGCTCGGGGCGTATGACTATATCATCAAACCCTTTGTTCCGGAATTTCTTCTCAATACCGTATTGAGGGCGTTTGACTACATTTCCAGACGTGACGACCTGGAGCGCCTGGGGCAGGTAGGCCTTGTAGCAGAGCTTGCAACAACCATGTCACATGAGGTTTTCCAGCCGCTTACCGTTCTGATGGGGCTCGCACATGAAATACAGAGGGCATCACAGAATGAAAGGATAAGGTCAATGGCGGGCGAGATCCTCAATGAATCCAGAAAGATCAGGGACATCATCCGCAAAATGGATTCTCTGGACCCTTTCGTAACCAAGGAATTTCCCGGCGGCCATGTGATTATAGACATAGAAAAGGGAACAAAAAAACCGGGGTAATCCCCCCTCGCTATTTCAGGATAATCAAAACAGCCATGCCATCAGTAAAATAATTCCTGCCGAAGAGTTTCTTTTTGTTGATTTTGTCCATTAATTTTATCTTTCCATAAGACTGGACTGCCCCCGACTCATAAAGGGAAGCGAAGAGGGCATCCCTCTCCTCATCTATATCGGGCTTTATCTTATGGATAAACTTCGATCCGAGGCTGATATCATAAGAGGCGCTGCCAACAAATATTTCCTTTTTGTCGGATGTCCTTTCCCCTGTTCTCCATATCCTCACCCAATGCATCTCTGCAATGCCATTTCTGAGCGCAGGCTTTTCAAACGCGACATCCTGGATACGCGAATGCCAGAAAGCAGAAGTCACCGGTGAATTATAGTAATTTTCATTTGTAACAATAGCCTTCGCCCTTTTGAGAATATTTGAAAAGCTCGTCGGATCCGCAAGATTCCAGCCTGCCCTGACCATGTAACTTTCAAGTTCGTTCAAGCTGTCCGCGGCAATAATTAAGTTGATCGGTTCCCGGTTCTCCCCGAACAGTGATTCCGAATATATGGGATAATGCTCGTTCAGGAAAATATCCGCCGGATTTTTCGACTCTTTAAGGCGGGGAGTCTCTTTTTCATGATAAACCTTTGAATATTCGCTCAGGCCGAAGAACAGAAACAGCACAATCCAGCATGCAGCCAGGGCAGCGCATAAGCCTTTGATTTTTGGAGGCACTGCATGAATATATCCGTGAGGATGGGAATACTCCAGGTATTCGGCAATCAGTATCGACAATATAAGCCACAGCATCCCCAAGGCCCATCCCGCCTGAATATCGGTAACATAATGCATACCCAGGTATATCCTTGAGAAGCCTATAAGAACAATTACAGGTACCAGGAAAAAAACCGCATTAAGTCTGGTCCTTACATTCCTAGACACCTTGAGGACAAAGTAGATAATATAGCCGTAAAATACCAGCGAGACGCTGGAATACGCACTTGGAAAGTAATAGATGTGTTCATGAACGGCAGGCATTGCAGGTAGAGGCCTTTTGAAAAAAAATCCCCCCGTTAAATTGCATATATAACTGCCGGCAATCCCCAGCCACATGGGTAATACATATCCGGGCTCTTTGACCAGCCACATCATCACCATTATGGCTATACCCAGGGTAACGACAACCCATATATTTCCGAGAACTCCGATCCAGGAGAAGATTTCCACCATAGCTGGTGTTCTGAATATGTACAGATAACTGATGATCCTCAAATCCGAATCCGCCACGGCATCTGTCCTGACAACACTCAGAACTATCGAAGCAAGAACCGCAAAGCACAGTATAAAAACTGAAATAGCCAGTGTCAGTTTAAGCCCGGTCAGACGGTTCCTGTCAATTCGCTGGCCGGCGAACCGGATTATACCTGATGGTCTGGATTTGAGATATTTGACAAGCCTGTCCCAGGCACTGCCTGTATGTATAAGAAAAATCATGCTTTGATGCGCAATGTATTCACGTAGAAGATATGCGGTAACGACTGTTGCCAGTAGGAGAAGTACGATCACCCCTCCCCTTGTGCTCCACATCTTTGCCAGTTCCCACAATATCCAGACGGCGTTGCCAAGATATATATACACCATTGACCAGCTCAGTGCGCTTATTGCATCCCAGATGATGAACTTTTTTGTGCTCATGCTGAAAAGCCCTGTTACAAAAGGCACAATGGGTCTCAACGGACCGATGAACCTTCCGAACAGAATACTCTTGCTGCCGTGCTTCTTTACAAATTCCCTTCCCTTCTCGATATATTCTGGTTTAACGAACCGTCCGAACCTGCCAAGGACCCCTTCCCCCTTCCTTCCAAGCCAGAAACTTAAGACATCTCCAACTATGGCCCCGAGCGATGCTGCAATGATAAGGATTTCAGGGTCCATCACCCCTTTTGCAGCCATTGCTCCTACAATTATCAGCAATGTGGTTCCCGGAATCAGCTCGCCGACAAAGGCGATCGATTCCAGAATACAGATAAGAAACATGGCTATGTAGCCAAGCTCCTTATGCATTTGGACGAACGCCAGAAATGCGTCAATATTTTCGTGCATGTCCTACGAGCTTACGAACCATGAGACGGGCATCCTGAGACTCACAGGCTGAGGATATTTCTTAATGTAACCTGTTCTCAGAATGAACTGGATTTTCTTCTCAATCCCTAGTTCATTATTGACATTATCCTTAAATGGAACTTCTTCAAGTATCTGGGTCATGGGATGCACTGCAATCATTTTTTCTCTTACATTAAGAAACATATCCTGAAATTTCGAGCCGGCAGAGATGAGAGGGGCTATGTCTGATTTTTGAGAAGTTATTATTATCCAGCCTCCATAGTTTGAAACCTGTCTTGTCACCATATCTATGGATTTCTTTTTGAAATCATCAGTAAGGACTGACTTCCTGTTATAAAAATTCCTTACAAACCATCCCGCCGCACCTTTGATGTCCATAGATGCCGGGGTAAGGCCGTTTCTGAATTTTCTGGCATCACTATTTGACCACCTTATCCAGTTTGAAAGCTCTTCCCATGCCGGCACCCGGCCGGCCTGAATCCGGTTTGCCTCGATTGTTGCCGTCTGAAGATATGACGCCTCTTTCGTTCCCTTTGGAATATAAATGAAGTCGTCTTTGTTGCCGCCGGTTATAAATGAATAATCCGCCGCTGATATTGGCAGGGTCAACAGGTCTTTTCTCACCGTACGTCTTGAGGTCAGCTTTTCAATGTCAAAAGGGACAGATTTTCCCTTTTTAAGTGATATTTCTGCAATGGAATTGTCCTTGGGATCAATTGAGAGAATATCTGTATTCACACTGTATCCTCTTGCGCCTGCTGCGATCTCCAGATTCCGCAGGAAAGCACCCATGGAAAGCATCAGTTCCCTGTTTGCAGGATCGACTCCCGGGAGCCATCTCTGTCTTGCTGAACAAAGCATCCATTTGCCGGGTTCCATTATTCTGATTTTCCACGGCTGAGTATTATGTCCGCTAGGCGCAAGCGAGGCCATATTCAGTATATCAAATTCCTCCCTGCTTATAAGTTTTGCAACCCTGTCATAATCATCTTCCCTGATGTCTTTTCTCGTCAGATCACCAAATCCGTAAACAGCCGGCATACTTGAAGCTAGTATAAGGGTACCGGTTATCCTGATAAAATCTCTTCTTTTCATTTCCATAACAGAGTCTCCTTTATTCCTAATTAAGAATTGGGAAAGAAAGACCGGCAGAATTCATAAAAAACATTAAAAATTCCGGCGCTGCATCACACTTGCAAGTTCAGGCAATAACGCCGGGTTTCTAAACATATAATAGACTTTGCAGGTCTTCTTCCTTTTGCAGGAACTCGCACACACCTCCACAGAAATTTTGGGACTGCCTTTTCTCTTCGGACACGTGATGTAATTTTTCATTTTATTCTCTTCAACTTTTTAATCCTCTCGATAATACTCTGAAGAATCAACCCAGTTGATCCCTGTATGATGAAATCCGATACTCTTTCAGTCAATGAAGTCGGTTCTCTGTTGATTTCGATAATCCTGCATTCCTTTATACACGCATTGAAACCGCCGAGCCTTCTTGATGAAGAATGCATCCCCTTTGCAATGAGAGGCAATGAAGCCGCCGGCTCTACCTGTGCAGATGTCCCCACAACAAGCATGAGATCGCACGCCTCTGCCTCATCGATCGACTTCCTCATCGCTTCGGCCGGAATAGGCTCCCCGAACAGCACCGCATCAGGCTTTAAGAGTCCCCCGCATGAGCAGACTGGCGGAACTACACGACTCACCTGTTCGACAACCTCTTTGTACCAGATTTTTTTTGAACAGCTCATGCACTTCGCAAACAGCATATTTCCATGGAAATCTATGACGTTTCTGCTGCCGGCCTTCTGATGAAGATTGTCGATATTCTGTGTAATGACTGTCTTTATAAGGCCTGCATGTTCAAGAATCGATAATGCCTCATGCCCCCGGTTCGGCTTTGCATCCCACAGGGGCAGATCGCCTGCGCTGAACATTTCGATGAACGACCGCCAGACATTCTCTGGATGCGATATAAACCTGTCAAAGAAAAATATCATCGGATCATATCTTTCCCATATCCCTCCCGGTGACCTGAAATCGGGGATACCGGATTCCGTGGAAATCCCTGCTCCTGTAAGGGCTATGGCATGATGAGAATTTATGATGATATCAGCAGCCTTTTCAATCAGATGTGGGTCCATATTAAGATAGAGTTTTAACAGAGACATCTCTTTAAATCAATCCTTACAAACAACACCGGATAAGCGCCTCTTGACAAAATTTTTCATCTGCAAGTAAACATAGGCACAATTTTTATCGGGAGGGGAAGATATGAGGATAGGTATTCTGACAGGAGGCGGTGATGTACCGGGTCTTAATCCGTGCATCAAGGCCCTGGTTTACAGAGCAATCGATGAGGGTCACGAGGTAATAGGAATAAGAAGGGGCTGGTTCGGCATATTGAATTACAATCCGGAACTGAGCCTTAAAGATAATGCCGTCAATGCACTCATTCTGGACAAACAGGCCGTAAGAACTGTGGACCGTTCAGGCGGTACGTTCCTTCACACATCGCGCACGAATCCTTCCAAGGTCAAGGCTAAAGACCTTCCTGCCCATCTGAAAGGCAGCATCCCTGATGGAGACAGGTTTGATATGACACCGCATGCCCTTAAGGTCGTTGAAGCACTTAATCTGGATGTCCTGGTTCCCATTGGCGGAGATGACACTCAAAGCTACAGCGAACGGCTTCACCGTGAAGGCGTCAGGGTGATTGCAATTCCCAAAACAATGGACAATGACGTGTTCGGAACAGATTATTGTATCGGCTTTTCAACAGCTGTCAGCCGGAGCGAACAGCTGATTACAAATATGCGCTCAAGCGTGGGCTCCCATGAAAGGATTGCTGTCATTGAACTCTTCGGAAGGAATTCAGGTGAAACATCTTTGATGGCCGCATATCTTTCCTCTGTTGACAGGGCGCTGATTTCAGAAGTTCCTTTCGATCCTGATAAACTGGCAAAATTAATCATGGAAGACAAAAGATCAAACCCGAGCAACTACGCAATGCTGACAATTTCCGAGGGTGCAATGCTTATGGGTGGCAGCATAGTTGAAAGCGGAGAGGAGGACCCTTACGGCCATAAGAAGCTTGGCGGTATAGGCCAGGTTACAACCGACATCCTGAAAAAAGAAACCGGGCAGGAAGTTGTATACCAGTCCATCGGATACATGATGAGAAGCGGCGCCCCGGACTCCGTCGACCTCATGGTGGGATTCAATTTTGCAAATCTGGCACTTGACCTGATAGGTAAACAAATCTACGGCAGAATGCTGGCCATCAAAAACGGCGTCTACACGCACATTCCGCTAAGCATGGTCACAACAGGCATCAAGAGGGTGAATGTCGATGAGTTCTATGACATCGAAAAATACAGACCGAACATAAAAAATCTTGAAGGAAAACCACTGTTCCTCTACTGATTTAAAAGGGCGGCATGAAAACCGCCCTTTTTTCTTTATATTCTAAGCTTATCGAGAACAACCTTTCTCATTACTTCAACTGGGGCCTTGACCCCGGTGAAATGTTCAAACTGAAGGGCTGCCTGATTGATGAAAAGTTCAACCCCGGGGATGACTGCAAGACCGCATGACTTTGCTTCTTTGATGAGTTTTGTTTCAAGCGGGTTATAGACTATGTCGAAAACGACCTGATCTTTCCTGAATATTTCGGGAGGTATAAGGGATGCATCTTCATTCGGGTGCATTCCGACCGAAGTACAGTTTATAATTATATCCGCCCTTTTAACGGCATCAAACACTGTACGATCCGTTATAAGTTGAGCAGTAATAGGGGTTTTTGTCCCTGAGACAAGGTCTCTTTCCAGTCCCCTGAGCAGAGTTTCGTTTATATCAAGCAGCGTAATTCCCGAGATTCCGGCATTCATTGCCAGCGTGAATGAAATCGCCCTGGAAGCGCCCCCTGCGCCCAGAATCAGGACATCTCGCCCTTCAAGCTCGACCCCGCCATCAAGAAGTGCCTTCATCGCACCCGGCCCGTCAGTTCCCAGCCCGATAAGCTTCTCTCCCTCATGAATGACGGTATTGATGGAGCCTATCGCTTTGTCAGTATCTGAGATTTCATCCACATATTTAATGATCTCAATCTTATGAGGGATGGTGACGCTCAATCCCCTGAGATTGCTCAATGCCCTGACACCTGCCAGAGCGTTCCTGATATCCTCCACCCTTGAAGCGACATAGACGAAATCTAGTCCAAGATGCTCGTAGGCGGCATTGTGAATGGCAGGTGACAGACTGTGAGCAACCGGATTTCCTATTACTGCACAGAATCTGGTACTTGTATTTATTGATGTCAGATTGCCCATGAACCCTCCCTAGTAATGAATTTCTTATATAAAATACCGCCAGCCTCATTTGTCAACATGGCTTGCTTTTTCCTATTGGAAAAAAAGGCGTTGAAATATCCCGTTTCGTTAACGGTTTATACCGGCAGAAACAGGGACAGTAAACAATAACTGTTTATCGTCAAGTTTTTTTCCGGAGAATCTCAAAGAATCTTGACAAGGTAGAATCTCTTGCATATAAAGGGGCGCACGGTGCGGGAATAACTCAGTGGTAGAGTGTAACCTTGCCAAGGTTAAAGTCGCGGGTTCGAATCCCGTTTCCCGCTCCAGTAAGAAATATTCCGGAAAAAAATCCCGCAATAAGAAATACAAGGTATTTTTGTATTTGCAGTTATGGCTTATCAACCATAAGGCCTTGGTTTGTTTTATGGTCGGTTCACCTCAACGTATGCCTATTATAAACTGCAGCAAAAGTATTTTTTATGGATTATTAAAGGATTAGTTTTTTTCTCAATATTTTAAAAAAGTTTGGCACGCATCTGGCAAATAATGCGAATGAAAAAGGGTTGGTTTTCAGATCATATCTTAAACAATAAATGGGGGGATTAAGATGAGCGGTTTTCGCAATATCACAGTCGGCAAAATTCTACATGAAACAGCGTTACTACACCCTGATCGTGATGCGCTTGTATTTCCTGAATCCGGGATAAGGCTTTCATGGAAGGAGTTCGAAAAAAAGTGTGTCAGTGTTGCAAAGGGATTCATGGCGCTCGGAGTCGAAAAAGGGGATCATGTATCCGTATGGACTACGAATCTGCCTGAATGGATTTACATGCAGTTCGGTCTCGGCATGATAGGGGCTGTTCTTGTAACGGTAAACACGAACTACAAATCTAGCGAGCTTGAATATATACTCAGGCAGTCGGATTCCACAACACTTGTTCTTATGGACGGATACAGGGATTCCAGCTTTGTCGATATGGCCTATGAAGTCCTTCCCGGATTGAGTGAGACCGGCTGCGGAAGATACTCAAATGAAAAAATGCCTTATCTGAAAAACGTTGTCTACATAGGCCCAAGGAATGACACTCCGGGCATGTTCAGATTCGATGAGCTGCTTATCATGGGAGAGGCTGTAACTGACATGCAACTTCAGGAGCGTGCTAATTCACTGGATACGCACGATGTTATAAATATGCAGTACACATCCGGCACAACCGGTTTTCCCAAAGGGGTAATGCTTACACACCACAATGTAGTGAACAATGCAATCATGGTCGGAGATGTCCTTGACCTGACTCATGAAGACAGGCTTCTGATTCACGTCCCTTTGTTCCATTGCTTCGGATGCGTTATGAGCACACTGAATGCCGTAAGCCACGGTTCGACAATGGTCGTCGTGGAAAGTTTCGATCCCCTGAAGGCCCTTCAGTATATCGACAGGGAAAAATGTACGGCGATAAACGGTGTGCCGACTATGTTCATAGCAATGCTGAACCACCCTGACTTCCCGAATTATGACATGTCATCATTAAGGACAGGCATCATGGCCGGCGCGCCCTGCCCGGTCGAGGTCATGAACGACGTGCGCACGAAGATGCACTGCCCCGAAATCGTCATAGCATTCGGTCAGACAGAAAGTTCACCTGTAATGACCATGACCAGGAGAAATGACCCGGTGGAACTCAGGGTATCGACCGTCGGTACACTTCTGCCTGACATCGAAGGCAAGATCATCGACCCTGCTACAGGAGAAGATGTCGGCCCTGATATACAGGGAGAGATAGTAACCAGAAGCGCCTGCGTCATGAAGGGCTATTACAAGATGGACGATGCGACATTGGAAACCATAGACAAAGACGGATGGCTTCACACCGGAGACCTCGGAAAAGTTGACAATAACGGTTATTTCAAGGTGACCGGAAGGATAAAGGAAATGATAATCAGGGGCGGAGAAAATATCTATCCCCGTGAGATCGAGGAGTTCCTGCATAAGAATCCCAAAATCAGCGATGTTTATGTTGTGGGAATCCCCGATAAGAAATACGGGGAGCAGCTTCTCGCGGTTATAAAGCTGACCGATGGTCAGGTGTCCTCGGCTGAAGAGATGGTGGAATTCTGCCAGGGGAAAATCGCCAGGCATAAGATTCCCAAATACTGGGAGTTCGTTGACTCCTATCCCATGACCGCAAGCGGAAAGATACAGAAGTATAAAATAGTTGAAGAATACTCCAGCAAATACGCCTACTAGATGAACTCGGTTCAAAGCCTGCAACAAAACAATTGTTGCAGGCTTTTCTACTTGAAAATAACCGATTATGCCCTCCAAAAGATAAACCTTATTTAATCTCCGCAGCACATCCGCCTTCTCAGGAAACCAGCTATTTCTGTTCAATATGATAAATTCATATTTCCAGGATTAATCATGTGGACAAAAGATGATGAATCTAATATATAGTCATATAGTCATATATATAACTTAAATACAGAGAGATATGAAAAATGCATAAGTCGGATCATGGAATATTGCAGAGGGAAGGCGTTCCCTTGCCTGCCTATTACAGGCTGCAGGAGGCGCTGCGCGGAAAAATAGAGGACGGCCACTGGAAGCCGGGAGATGCAATCCCTTCAGAGCGGCTCATAACGGAGGAATACAGGATAAGCGCAGGTACCGTTAAAAAAGCCCTGGGCAACCTTGTGGACGAAGGTTACCTCTACCGTGTACAGGGCAAGGGCACATTCGTAGGAAAAAGCATCCTGAGACAGGAGAGCCTCAGATATTACAGGCTGGTAAGGGAGTTCGGCGACGGCATGGCAGAACTTAACGTGAAGCTCCTCGGCATAAGAGAAGTTAAGGGATTCGAACCTGCAAACCGATTCCTCAGGATCGCAGGAGATCATTCCCTGTTCGAAATGAGAAGGCTTTTCAGCTCTAACGAAAAGCCAGTCGTCTATGCCGTTTCATATATCCCTAAAACTATGTTTCCCGGCTTTGAAACGATTTCCGCATCACGGCTTGAAAACAGTACATTCTATGAGGTTATCGAAAAGGACTACGGCATTCCCACCATCAGGAATCAGGAACTTTTTGGTGCGGCCTTGGCAGACGCCAAAACTGCTGGAGTTTTAAAGATCGGAAAGGACGAACCTTTACTTACGATAGAAATGCTCTCTTACACATACAAGAACATGCCATACGAATACCGCCTGAGCTACTGCCTTACATCAGGGCATAGAATACTTGCAGAGATAAGATAACAGGACAGCCCGTCATTATTGTTTCATGGCGGGCAATTATACATGTTGCATCAAGGAGATTACATGAAGAAAGATTTTCCCGAAATTGTTTGCGACGTGCTCGTTATAGGAGGGGGAAGCGCGGGCGCTATGGCAGCCATACGCGCCAAGGAGCTTAATCCGTCTCAGGAGGTGGTCGTATTCGAGAAGGGTGATATCACCTATTCAGGATGCATTGTGCGCGGTATGGATGCTCTCAATATAGTAGCCGTGCCCGGTATATCGACACCGGATCTGTATGTCGAATCAAGCCGCATGGCATGCGAAGACATCCTCGACGAACCGCCCAGCTACCTGATGGCAAAGCGGAGCTGGGACATGCTGAAAAAGCTTGAAAACTGGAATGTATGCTTCCCTGTTGACGACAAGGGCCAGTACGAGGTTCTTCAGGTACATCCCAAGGGCAGGTTCTGCGTGACCATGAAGGAACCGGAACTCAAGACCATCCTGGCAAAACGTCTTACGGATTTGAATGTGCGCGTTCTCAACCGCACCATGGCGCTCGAACTTCTTATGGATGAAGGTCGAGTGAGAGGAGCTGTGGGAATAAACGTACGCACCGGAGAGATCATTGCATGCGCAGCTAAATCAGTCATCCTCACGGCAGGAGGGACGGCGCGATTCGGCCTTCCGAACAACGGATATCTCTACGGCGTCTACGATTATCCCGGCAACACGGGCGACGGATACTGCCTCGCGTACAGGGCCGGTGCAGAACTGAGCGGGTTCGAATACACCCTCATCTACTATATTGTTAAGGACATAAACGCCCCGCTCCTCTACATTACCCTCACCAGGGGGGCAAAGCTGTTCAATGCATTCGGCTTAGACAAGAGCAGGGAGCATCCATCGATAAAATCAATGCTGGTGGACCATTACCGCGAAGGTAGCGGCCCGATGCGCATCGTGATGAACCATCTTCCTGAACAGCGCATTCGTGAAATTGAGGAGATACTCTTTACGACCGAGCGGCCTGTGCAGGAGCGCTTCTATGAAGGCCGCGGGGTGAACTTCCGCACCGGCGAGATCGAACTCTGGCCCACGGAATGCTTCCTGTGCGGCGGCCACGGGCTCACAGGCGTGCGCGTGGATGAAAATGCAGCAAGCACGGTCCCGGGCTTGTTTGCGGCAGGAGACACATCTCTGGTGGCGCGTGGACACCTCTCCGGGGCCTTTGTATTCGGAGAGATTGCTGCCGAAAATGCAACCACATACGCCGAACGCTCAAGCGGAAAGGCGGATTATGACGATGGACAGATAAGAAAGGTGATGAGGGACCGCAACATCAGGCTGGAGCAGAGAGCCAATCCGATACCCGTGGAAGAGTTCGAATACAAGGTTCGCAGGATAATAAACGACTACATCGTACCTCCGAAAAACGAATACAAGCTCGACCGAGCGATATGGTGGATGGAGCGTTTCAGGCAGGAGCTTGACGAAAAGGTAAGAGTTGATGACGTTCACGACCTTTTCAAGACTTTTGAAATCGAAAACATCATCCAGTGCGCAGACCTCAGTGCGCGAGCCTCAAAGGCACGCAAGGAAAGCCGCTGGGGCATGTGGCATTTCAGGACTGATTTTCCGGAAAGAAACGACAGCGAATGGGTGAAGCACATCGTGCTCTCTCAGGGATCTGAGCCTCGCGACGTCAACATCACATTCAGAGACATCATAAGGCTTCAGGAGGGTTCAAGGTGAGCGGGATCAACCTTTTAACAGCGCTGACAGACAACATAATTGTCGAAAAGGACAAGTGTGTCGCATGCGGCATATGCGTGGAAAAATGTCCTATGGACAACCTCAGACTCAAGCTCTCGCCGTGCAGGCAGGCATGCCCGCTTGGTGTCAACTCTCAGGGATACGTCAACCTTGTTGCAAGGGGTGAAGAAGAAAAGGCGATGAATCTCATTCGTGAAAAGCTTCCTTTTCCCGGGATCATGGGACGCGTCTGCTCGCAGCCATGCGAAAAGAACTGCCATCATGCCTCTCTCGGCAGCAGCAGTATCGCAATACGCGCACTCAAACGATACCTTGCGGACCGTTTCACCGAAGAAGGCGAAACGGCGCTGCCGGAAATGGCGTCAGCCTCAGGAAAGACTGTGGCGATAATCGGAGCCGGGCCTGCCGGGCTTATGGCCGCTTACGATCTGGCAATGCGAGGACACAAGGTAAGTGTATTCGATTCGGAATCCCGCCCCGGCGGCATGCTGCGCTGGGCAATACCCGAATTCAGACTTCCCGCACACGTTCTCGATAGCGAAATCGCTCTCCTTGAACGCATGGGAATTACCTTCATTTGCGGTACGGTAATCAACTCGGATCGAATTGAATCACTCAGAGAAGAATTCGGTGCCGTAATTATTGCCACAGGTTCGTCAGGTCACCGGAAACTTGGTATAGAGGGAGAAAACCTGTCAGGTGTATACCATGCCGTTGTCTTCCTTAAAGCCATACGCTCAGGAAATCCACCGGCCGTCGGAATGCGTACTGTCGTCATCGGCGGAGGAAACGCGGCTGTGGATGCCGCACAGTCCGCACTCAGACTCGGAGCGGCATCAGTGATAATGGTCTGCCTCGAATCGGAACAGGAGATGCCAGCATTCCTCTGGGCACTCGAAGGGGCCCGGAATGAAGGCGTGGCTGTGATGAATTCACTCGGCCCTTTAAGGTTCCTCTCTGAAAACGGCAGATTAAAAGGCGTGGAGTTCGTCAAATGCGTGAGCGTATTCGATAAATCAGGGAACTTCAGCCCTTCATTCGATGCATGCCAAATGGAAACATTGGACGCAGATACAGTCATCATTGCAGCAGGCCAGTCGCCCGTAACAAAGCCTTTTGAAGGGCTCGGCATTATAAAAAACGGCAGGATAGAGTATGATGAAAAAACTCTCGAAACACTTGAAGAAGGTTTGTTCTGCGCCGGAGATGCGGCCAGCGGCCCTACATCCGTCGTCGATGCCATGGCATCAGGTCGCGTTGCCGCCGAATCGGTTCACCGATATCTCATGGGTGAACACATGCTCTACGGGCGCAGCTACAGGGGACCGGTCGTAACTGAATTCGAGATCAAAACAGGCAGCGACATCAGAAGTGAAAGGATTTCCGTTCCGGTACGAAAGTATACGGGAAAAGACGATTTCGCAGAGATCGAGACCTGCCTCGATGAAAAATCCGCCAGAAAAGAGGCCGGACGCTGCTTTTCCTGCGGTCAGGCTTTCGGGGAATATCGCACATGCTGGTTCTGCCTGCCCTGCGAGATTGAGTGTCCGCACAAGGCGCTCAGGGTGGAGATCCCTTATCTGTTGAGGTGAAGGCAGGTTCAGGCCTGCCCGGATATTATAAAGAACCGACGGAGGTGACGTATGGAGCTTTATTCTTTCGAGAAGTCCTACCAAATGTTCGAGGAAGCGAAAAAAATCATACCTAATGGAATCTACGGACCCAGAAATCCGTATTTCCTGACGTTTGGCTCCTACCCGTGCTTTTTCAGCAGAGGCAGGGGCTCTCATGTCTGGGATGTGGACGGAAACGAATACATCGACTACATGTGCTCATTCGGCACGAACCTTTTAGGCATGTGCAACCCGGAAGTGAACGAAGCAGCGATGGACCAGATGAAACGCGGCGACTCCTTCACTCTGCCTACTGACAGGTGGAACGAGCTTGCTGAACTTCTCGTCAGACAAATCAGGGGCATGGACTGGGCCGCCTTCGGCAAGAACGGTTCCGACGTCACTACATATGCGGTCACCATCGCGCGCCAGCATACTGGCAGGAAGAAGATAATCGCCATTGACGGCGCATATAACGGGGCTCATTTCTGGTGTTCGCACAGCACGAACGGCGTACCTGAAGAATACAGGGCACATGTGCTATCATTCAGATATAACGACCTTGACGGGTTCAAGAGGCTTGCAGATGAATACAAGGGAGATGTTGCGGGAGTCATTCTCACACCCCATCACCATCCCGCAATGGAAGACCAGGTACTGCCAGCACCGGGTTTCTACAGCAGCCTGACAGAGTTATGCAGAAATGAGGGCATAATAGTCATAATGGATGACATACGCTGCGGATTCCGCATCCACGCAAACGGCTCGCACTGCCACTACGGATTGGACGCCGACATCATCTGCTTTGGCAAGGCCATGGCCAATGGTTATCCCATCTCGGCCATCACCGGAAAAGAGGCGGTCAAGTTCGCCGCCGAGTCCACCAATTTCACGGGCACTCACTTCTTCTCGGCAGTGCCGATGGCGGCATCCATCGCGACGATAAGAATCATCAACCGCGAAGGAGTAATCGAAAAGCTCTACGAAACCGGCGTCAGGCTGAGAGAAGGAATGCTCGCCCAGGCGAATGCGGCTGGCATCAATGTGCATTACACAGGACACCCCGTGATGCCTTTCATGAGATTCGACAACGATGCCGACTATTCTCTCAACCGGCTTTTCTGCGGCGAGGCCGCCAAACGCGGCGTATTCCTGCATCCGCACCACAATTGGTTCGTATGCAGGGAGCACACGAAGGATGATATCGACAGGACTATCGATGTCGCAGGCGAATGTTTCAGGATAGTATCCGAACATATGAACAAGTAAACGGCATCATTGATTGATGACCGCTGTTTTTTCAGGAGGGGAATTATGTTGCAGTCCATTGGAAATGCGGCCGTTCAAACACTTATAGAATGCGGGGTTGAATATGTGTTCGGCATCCCGGGCGGCGGTGCACTCTTTCTTTATGACGGGCTCTACGAGCACCAGGGCAGGATAAAGAGCATTACAGTCCGCCATGAAGGTGCAGCTTCATGCATGGCCGACATGTATGGCAGGATGACCGGAAAACCCGCGGCCGTTATCGCCCAGGGGGCATGGGCAGTCTCCAACGCCGCCTTCGGCATTCTCGAAGCCTATCTGACCGGTTCACCCATGATAATCATCACCGACACCAGCGACTACGGCGGACTGACACAATTCGGGCCCTGGCAGAACGGCACCGGCGAATACGGGTCTTTCAACCTGCCTAATATGATGCGCTCCATGACCAAGTACACGACTTTTGCAAACAGCCCGGACGAACTGCTGCACGGCATCCGCCTGGCTGTCAAGCATGCCATGACAGGCCGCCCCGGTCCCGCATGCGTCTGCGCCAGGATGAATGTCTTCGCGCAGCAGTTCGATACGGATAAGGCGAATCCCCCGCTTTATCCAGCAGCAGGCCACTTGAATATCATGAAACCATGCATCGATGATGAAACCGCAGGTCGTATCGCAGACATGCTGATAAACGCCTCGGCCCCTGTAATCATAGCGGGATCAGGCATCCACCATTCGAAGGCCCACGAAGAACTGCGGATACTTGCAGAGCTTACCGGCATTCCTGTAGCAACGAGTTATATGGGAAAGAGTGCCATTGCCGAAACTCACGCCCTGGCTCTTGGTACGATGGGCGGCACCGGACAGAAGATAGCGAACGAGAAAATCATTGGAGCAGATATTATTTTCGCAATAGGCACCGGCCTCTCCCCGGAAAACACCATGATGCTCTCCCCTTTTTTCATAAATCCGGCAAAACAAAAGATCATCCAGATGGATATCGAGCCTCTCAATGCAGGCTGGACTTACCCGGTCGAAATCAGCGCCATAACGGACGCCAAGGCAGGCCTCAACAAGATCATCACGGCTTTGAAGAGAAGAAACTTCGGAAAAGACACCTCAGCCTTCATTGATGCGATGAAAAAGAGAAAATCCGAAACAGGGTTCTTCACCTGCCCCGAGTTCATATCGGACGAGTCCCCGATAGCCCCCGAACGCATCGTGCACGAAGTGAACAAGGTGCTCGACGGCGACGCAGTTCTTTGCCTCGATGCAGGGAACAACCGCCAGTGGACGGCGCGCCATTTCATGTCAAAAGGTGCAGGCCAGGTGTTCGCGCCGGGCGGAGCAGGAGGAGTCGGATGGGGCCTTCCGGCTGCCCTGGCAGCACAGCTCGTGAGAAAGGATGCAAAAATCGTCTGCATATGCGGCGACGGCGGGATGATGATGATGCTTCACTGCCTTGAAACTGCCAGACAATATGAGCTGCCTGTCAATTATGTGGTTCTCAACAATGCGGCATTCGGCAACATACTCGACTTCCAGGCACCTGACAGGCGCTATTGCACACAATACCCGGCGCCTGATATAGAAGCATATGCGCGCTCCGCCGGATGCGATGCTTTCAAGATCACAAATCCCGGTGACCTGGCAGATGCACTTAAAACGGCCACCGAAAGCAATAAACCATCGGTGGTAGAAGTCATCACAAAGATCGACTCGCATTTCAAGCTTATGATGTAAAGAAGGAGCTATAGGTCATGGAACATTACCAGGTTTATTTGAACGGAACATGGGTGGACAGTCCCAAAAGAATCTCTGTTATGAACCCAGCGACCGGCGAGGCATTCGCCGATATAGCAACTGTTGACCGAAACCAGGTCCGCAAAGCATTGGGAGACGCCGAAGAAGCCTTTCCGGCATGGTCAGGGCTGCCTGCAATAAAACGGGGTGATTACCTGCTGGCCATAGCCGGGGAATTAACCTCAAGGACAGAGAAGATCGCAAGGGCGATCACCATGGAAAACGGCAAGCCCCTTACCCAGAGCAAAGCCGAGGTCGCCATGACCATAGACCATTTCCGCTGGTTCGCTGAAGAGGGCCGCCGTGCCTACGGCCGATGGGTCCCGAACCAGACCGACAGCAAGCGCCACATAATTATGAAAAACCCTGTCGGAGTCGTGGGTGCAATCGCACCATGGAATTTCCCGCTCATGCTGGCGGCCAGAAAAGTAGGGCCTGCCCTGGCAGCAGGCTGTCCTGTGATACTGAAGCCGTCCAGCCTTACCCCCGTTTCGGCTGTTGAACTTACCAGATGCGTAGAAATGGCTGGCCTCCCGAAAGGGGCCTTCCAACTTGTGGTGGGCAACTCTTCCGAAATAGCCTCCGAGATGCTTGATAATCCCATCTGCCGCAAAGTGAGCTTCACAGGCTCGAGCGCAGTTGGCAAGCTCCTGATAGCAGGTGCAGCGAAAACGTGCACCAGCCTTTCCCTCGAACTGGGGGGAAATGCCCCTTTGATTATCTTCGCCGATGCCGATTTCGACAAAGCTGTCGAAGGCGCCATGACCGTCAAGTTCAGGAACACGGGCCAGTCGTGCGTTGCGGCAAACCGGATATATGTGGAGCGTTCAGTTTACAGCAGGTTCGTCGAAGCATTCGTAAAAAAAGTTAAGGTGATGAAGATAGGAAACGGCCTCGAGCCGGGCATTGACATAGGCCCCATCATAAACGAAGAAGGGCTTCAGACCGCACTCGAATTCATCGACGATGCTTTATCGAAAGGGGCGCGCCTCGTATGTGGAGGAAAGCGCTTGAATGTATCGGGATCTTTCCTTGAACCGGCAGTTCTGACTGATGTTCCTGATACTGCACTATGTATGAATGAAGAGATATTTGCGCCGGTGGCCGTCTTCGTCCCTTTTGATACCGAAGAAGAGGTCCTCGCAAAGGCCAACTCTACCGAGTACGGGCTTGCCGCATATGTATACACAAGCAATTTGAATCGCGGCTTGATGATGTCCGAGAGACTGCAGGCAGGCAGCATTGGTCTCAATGATGCTGTACCGGCTACCAGTAACTGCCCGTTCGGCGGGTTCAAGCAGAGCGGATGGGGACGCGAACTTGGAATAGAGGGCCTGGACGCCTATCTGGAAACAAAGCATATATCCATCGGGGGATTCTGTTGAGGGCCTGAATAAAAAGAGCGGCTTCGGTAAGTACCGAAACCGTTCTTACTACTATTTCTCTATCAGGCTGAGGGCTCAATCAAAGCCTTTTCATCAGCATCTTCCTCAAGCTTGAATCCCTTTGTTTCCGGCAGCAGGAATATCACTATTATTGTAGAAACTATAGGACCCAGAGCCATCAGCGAGGCTGCATTTCCTGTACCGCCGATTTGAACTGCAAGATATCCGACCAAGCCCGGCGCTACAACCTGGGCAAGCCTCCCGAATATGTTATTACCCCAGGCCGAGGCATTGGCCCTTATTCTGGTCGGGAAAAGTTCGTTCGTAAATGATGCGCACAGCACCGTGAATACCCCTATAAAGAATGTCCCGAAAACAAGGGATGCGAATATCAGATAGTACTGTGACATCTGGAATGTGCATACGGTCCCGAGGGTGCCGCAGATGAAAAATATTATCGCGGTTGGTTTTCTTCCTATTGAATCCATAAGCTTGCCGGCCAGGATGTAACCTGCGAATCCGACCAGATATGCAACCGATGTGGTCAGGGATATCATGCCGGGTGTCCACTGGTGGGTATTGACTACATGGTATGAGAAGAAATTCATCGCCGTCGTATAGCAAAGGTAGGAGAAGAACCATAGCAGAGAAACTGATATCATGAACTTGCGGTATTCCGGTTTGAACACTTCGAAAAATTCCGCCTTGTTTTTCTTAGTATCGGCCGCTTTCTGGAAGCTCTGCGTTTCGGTGAAGTTCTTTTTAAGAAGCAGTATGATCAATAATGGAAGGCCTCCCAATACGAAAAGTCCCCGCCATCCAAAAGACGATTTCATCATCAAACCAAGCAGGGCTGAAGGGAAGATCGCCCCAATACCGGCAACAAACTGGAACAATGCAAGACCGCGGCCCCTTGTCTCTGCAGGAAATTCTTCCGCAACAACGATGAAACCTGTCGCCCATTCGGTGACAAGAAACACCCTTGCAAAGAACTGGCAGACGACAAAAAAGTATATATTCGGAGAGAATGCCGTAGCTATGCTCATAATGGCATACAGACAAACCGCCCATATGAAGACGGGCCTTCTCCCTATTTTGTCTCCCATCCTTACGAAGAAAAAAGCCGCCAGGGTTCCGATGGCCACGAGGGTAAGAACAAGACCGGTCGCCTCGACCCCGATATTCATGTCCTTTGCAATATACGGCAGGGTCATGTTTATAACCATCCAGTCAAAACCTTCAAAGAACGAACCGCACATCAGAACAGGCATTATCTTTTTCTGCCTGTCCGTAAGCCTGAATTTAACATTTGCTTCAGATGCCATCTGTATCCTCCATTATTGCATTATTGTGAACTGCCGCCGGTGAAAATAAATTTAATTTAGAATAGTCTTTTTTAATTCATTGCTCAATAATAAAACAGTTACAAAGCCCCGTCTGCCCCGGCAATAATACCCTTTACATCATAAACTACACAGTCCTTGCCCATGAACTTGATAAGGCTCATTTCCTTGAATCTCTGATGGGCAACAGCCGCTACAATGGCATTATATTTTCCAAGTCCCTTTTCAGAAGAAACAATATGAATGCCGTATTCCTCCATAACCTCTTCAGGTTCGGCATAAGGATCATACACATCAACGGCGCAACCGAAATCCTTCAGTTCCCTGATAACGTCAACAACCTTCGAGTTTCTGATATCAGGACAGTTTTCCTTGAAGGTGATCCCCAGAACAAGAACCTTCGCCCCTCTGATGTTGCATCCTTTTTTGATGAGCAGTTTGATTACCTCGGAAGCGACATACGGGCCCATGCTGTCATTGAGTCTGCGGCCTGCAAGGATAATCTGCGGGATATAGCCCAACCCTTCCGCCTTATGTGTCAGGTAATAAGGATCGACCCCTATACAGTGTCCGCCGACAAGTCCCGGTTCAAAGGGCAGAAAATTCCATTTCGTCCTGGCAGCTGCGAGCACATCCCTTGTCCTGATACCCATCTTTGAAAAAATAATGGAAAGTTCGTTTATAAAGGCTATGTTTATATCCCTTTGCGAATTTTCGATGACCTTCGCCGCCTCGGCTACTTTTATTGATGGCGCCTTGTGTGTGCCCGCGGTTATTATCGATGAATAGAGCCTGTCCACGATCGCCGCAATCTTCGGCGTGGACCCGGATGTCACCTTTTTTATTGTGGGAAGCCTGTGCGCCTTGTCCCCCGGGTTAATTCTTTCCGGGCTGTATCCGCAAAAGAAATCCTTGTTGAATTTGAGGCCTGATACACTTTCCAGTACCGGAACACAGTCCTCCTCAGTACAGCCGGGATAAACGGTGGATTCATAAACCACGATATCTCCCTTTGAAAGAACGCTCCCCACCGTTTCGCTGGCCTTCTTGAGCATGGTGATATCAGGCCTGTTGTATGAATCGATCGGTGTCGGCACGGTCACGATATAAATGTTACATGTGCTTATATCTTTTTTATCAAGAGTGAAACTAAGGTGTTTTGCAGGCTTGAATTCTTCAGGTTCAATCTCTCTGGTCCGGTCATAATGACCGGACAATTCCCTGATTCTCTCCGAATTTATATCAAAGCCTACAGTCGGATATATCTTGCCGAATTCCACTGCAAGCGGCAGTCCAACATATCCGAGGCCTATAACAGCAATGCGGTAATCCATTCTCATCCTCCCTTGCAGAATACTCTCAGTCTTCTGATAAAATCGTCGGAATCGAAAAAATACTTTATTCTATTATGATATAAACTCTTATAAACCATATTTTGCTGATGAAATGGACTAGGTATATAGGTTATATCTTGGTATATAATTTTTTAAGGTAAAAAGGGTATGAAACCGGACAGGCTGAGAAAAATTCGAAATATGGGTTTTGTGGCGCACATTGACGCCGGGAAAACCACAGTAACTGAAAGAGTGCTGTTTTATACAGGCCGCATCCACAAGATGGGAGAGGTGCATGACGGCCAGGCGACAATGGATTATCTGCCTCAGGAACAGGAACGCGGCATCACGATAACATCTGCGGTCACCACCTGCAAATGGAATGACCACGAAATTCACATAATCGATACACCGGGACATGTCGATTTCACTATAGAGGTGGAAAGAAGCCTAAGGGTGCTGGACGGCGCCGTCATGATCCTCTGCGGTGTCGGTGGCGTACAGGCGCAGACCGAGACAGTCTGGCATCAGGCGAGAAAATATGAGGTCCCCACACTGGCATTTATAAACAAACTCGACAGGCCGGGCGCCGATTACAGGTCTGTCCTCTCCCAGATAGAAAAACGCCTGGAGATAAAACCGGTCCCGGTACAGCTGCCCTATTATGATGGCGACTCCTTCAGGGGCGTAATCGATCTCCTTCGGATGAAGCAGCTCGTCTGGAAAGATGATGATCAGGGCAGCGAGGTCATCGAAACGGATATTTCCGAAGATATTCTGAGCGAAGCATCGGCGGCAAGGGACCACATGATGGAAACACTCGCTGAACTTGACGATTCTCTGATGGAATCATATCTTTCAGGGGATACAATCAGTGTAAGAACCATAAAAGACGTCATGCGCAAAGCCACGATTGAAAACAGAATCCTGCCGGTGCTTTATGGAGCGGCACTAAGGAACAAGGGCATCCAGCCACTGGTAGATGCAATAATAGACTACCTTCCCTCCCCCAATGATATAAGGCCGCCGCTCGGGCATGACAAAAAGACAGGTGAGATAATCACGATACCATCAGACCCTCAAAGCCCGCTGGTTGCATATGCTTTCAAGGTATACATGGAGGAAGGCAGAAGGCTTGTTTACTTAAGACTTTATTCAGGCGAAATATATACGGGCGATGAGCTGTTCAATACCACGAGGGAAACCTCCGAGAAGGTCGCCCGGCTCTTCATGATGCATGCTCATCACAAGGAGAGGATCGAAAAAGCCGTGGCAGGTGATATCATTGCCGTTGCTGGCCTGAAAGACGCCGTAACCGGTGACACACTGACCATAGGCAATGAAACCCTTGTGCTTGAACCGATAGAAGTGCTCAAACCCGTTATATCAATCGCCATTGAACCAAAAAGCGGAGGAGGAGAAGCCTACCAGAGACTGATGACAACCTCTTCAAAGCTCATGGATGAAGACCCGACGATTAAAGTCAGCGAAGATCCGGATACAGGCCAGGTAATCCTTGCAGGCATGGGCGAACTTCATCTTGAAATTGCCGTGGACAGGCTTAAAAACGCCTTTGGAATCGATATAAATGTTGGGAACCCGCAGGTACTTTACTGCTCAAGTATAACAGGACAGGCCGATGGAGAATCGATGTTCAGCAAAAAACTGGGAGACACTCTCCATTCCGGTCATGTCACACTCCATGTCTCCCCTGCCAGAAGAGGTACGGGAAACACGTTTGATATTATTCCCGATATGAATGACCAGCTGAAATCTTCAATCCTTCTCGGGCTTGAAGAGGGCTGTCTGGCCGATCCTGTTAACGGTTACAACATAGTTGATGTTGCAGTTCAGGTAAAAAAAGTTATTATAACAGATGAGACGACCGGACAGGGAATGAAGATAGCCTCGCAAATGGCTCTTCAGGAAGCGGTTAAAAATGCAGGTATCCTTGTCCTTGAACCGGTTATGGATATCGAGGTTATGGTTCCTGAGGAATATGTCGGAGATGTTGTGGGAGACTTGAGCTCTCGCAGAGCGAACATCGAGGGAGTTGTAATAAAAGGTAAATATCATTGCATAAAGGCATATGTTCCATTATCAAGGACAGTCGGATACTCCACTCAGTTGAGATCCATGAGCAGAGGAAGGGGCAGCTATAATATGAAATTCTTCCGTTATGACAATTTGTGAGGTCAGGTATGCTTAATCGCTACAAATGGGTTATACCTGTTGTATTCATAACTCTTTTTGCCTGGGTTATCGTAGGAATAATCATGAGTGTCAGCGGACGGCTTCTGTTCGTAATGCCCGGTCCGCCCAAGCACAGTGAAGTAATCGTAAAAACACCGAAAAGACAGCCTGCACCACTTTCATCCTATGACATCATAAAAGAAAGAAAGCTGCTCGGTTCAATCTCCGCAACTCCGCAAGGAGCCCTTACAGGTGATGACAGAGACCGTCCGATCGCCGCACTGGGACTTTTATTGAAAGGCACCATCGCCGGATCGGAACTTTACAGCAGGGCTATTATTGAAGACAAGGGCAAACAGCAGATATATAAAATAGGTGATTCGGTATCGGGAGCAAGCATCATCGGAATCTTCAGAAACAAGGTAATCCTTATGTTGAACGGCCAGGAACAGATGCTCGTCCCGGAGGAGAAAACAGATAAGAAAGGCCAGAGAGGCGGCCCTGCATCAGGTCCGGCAATATCAATACCCAGCATGGCAGATGGCGGAGATATGTCGGCAGTCATGCAGAATATGGAACAGCTCCTTGGAAATGCACGGGTTGTCCCCTATTACAAAGGAGGGGAACCTTATGGTTTCAGGGTAACCAACGTTGAGAACAATTCACCGCTCTTCGGCCTTGGCGTACGTTCGGGAGATGTAATTAAATCGGTTAACGGAACACCCGTGAAATCATCTGAAGACGCAATGAAGTTATACCAGAACATGCAGAATGTATCCTCGGCAAACATCGAGCTTGAACGCCATGGTGTGACAACTTCCGTTAACATACCTTTGAAATAACTGTTCATATTCCAGGAGATATCGGGATTATAAAAAAAATATCGGGGCAATGGTAAATGTTTGAGAAATATTTCGGCCTTACTGAAAATCCTTTCAATCTTACACCTGACCCCAAATATCTCTTTTTTTCAAAAGTCCATAAAGAAGCACTTTCCCATCTGAAATACGGTATCGATGAAAAAAAAGGCTTCGTTCTGATTACCGGTGAAATCGGCGCGGGCAAAACCACACTTTGCCGGGTTCTGCTGACAACATTGCCGGATACCATAAAAACCGCCCTGATACTGAATCCCACACTGTCCGATATTGAACTTCTGCAGACGATAAACCAGGAATTCGGCATCAGCTCGACAAGTTCTTCAAAAAAGGCTCTGCTTGACGAATTGTATGGTTTTCTCCTTGATGTCAGGGCAGACAACAAAAACGCGGTGCTGATAATTGATGAATGTCAGAATCTTTCCACTGATGTGCTCGAACAGATCAGAATGCTTTCAAATCTTGAGACAGAGAAGGAGAAGCTTCTCCAGATAGTCCTCATAGGACAGCCTGAACTGAAATCAATGCTGTCAACCCCGAGCTTGAAACAGATAAACGACCGCATCACTGTAAGATACCACATGGGACTTCTTAATAAACCTGATACAAGAGATTATATCAGACACAGACTTATAATATCAGGCTCTCATGGCGATATAAAATTCTCCAGGGCCGCGCTGAACAGGATCTACAAATTTTCATCAGGGCTTCCAAGAAGAATCAATTCGGCATGCGAGCGTTCGCTTCTCATCGCATTTACAAAAGGGACAAGTTCAATAACCGGTCCCATTGCCCGTCAGGCAATCGGAGAGATTACAGGAGAGAGTACAGGAGCTGCATATTTCAGAAAGGCCCTTGCCGTTGCTGCGGTACTCGCAATTATTGCCGGTGTGATGTTCTTCTGGAAGCCTTTGCTGTCTCTTATCGACGAAAAAACCGGCATGGCGAAACCAAATGAAGAAATATCCCTGACCCGGCAGCCCGATGTAAGGACTCCTGGCCCTCCGGCTTACGACTGGATCATGAAGGATTATAAAACTGCGATAAACTCCCTTGAACAGCTCCCGGAAAACGCCGGGGCAATTTCTGTTCTGAACCTTCATCCGCCCTTTGATTTTCTCAAGAGCATCTCGAAACCTTTTGCCGCTTCAGTATGGGGGGGCTATGTCATTGCAGAACGTATCGATAATAATACTGCCGAGCTGATAAAAGCGGACGGAAGCAGGATAAATATCCCCTTAAAAAACTTTTCAGATATATATCAGGGCCATGCGTTTATGATATACAAGAAAAATCCCTCAGGAAATATTTTCGGTAAATCATCAAAAGGGAACGGTGTTAAAAAAGTACAGGAAAAACTTAAAGAACTGGGATATCTATCTAACGACCCGAATGGTGTTTACGATAATGAAACTTATGAGGGCATAAAAAAACTGCAGGGAAAATGCGGTCTGACAGAGGACGGTATTGCCGGCACCGAGACATTGACCCTGATTGATATGCTCAAAGGTGAAAAGATATGAGTTCCATATATGAAGCCCTGAAACGGGTTCAAAACGAAGATAACAGCACATTGCCCCTGACCGACAAACCGAAGGGCTGGAACACCCCGAAGAACTGGGCGATTATTATCGTTGCGGTAACTCTCAGTTCGCTGGTTACCATGGGTATATATTCTTATGTCTCGACAAATCTCTTAAATAAGAACATCCAGAGCAGACTCAAGAACAATCATTCACAGGCACCGTTAAAACCCGAAACCATTCAGAAAAAAGAGGCCCCGGCGGCTCAAATAATACATAAGGCTGAAGCAGCAGTTCAGGACCCCCTGGCAAGTGCTCCTGACAAAAGCAGAGATGAATATATACAAACTGCAAATCAAAGTTTTGAAAAAGGTGACCTCGATAAAGCAATTTCCATTTACAAGGAAGCTCTGGGTGTTTATAAAAATGATGCGGGTCTGATAAACAACCTTGGAGCAGTCTTGTTGGCAAAGTCCGATTATGACAGTGCAATAAAGTATTTTAAAATTGCAATTCAGTGCTCGAAAGGTAATGTTGAACCGGTATATAATCTCGCCTGCGCCTATGCAAAAAAAGGAGACAGTACCTCTGCCTTGAAAGAGCTTAGAAAGGCGCTTGAGATGAACAGGAAGGATGTCAGAAAATGGGCAAAGGATGATCCTGATCTCAAAAGTCTCAAAGGTAAATGGGACTAGAGTGATGATAATCGTTAAGGGGGAGAAATGAAAACTGTACGATTTTTGGTGATACTGATTATGATTACACTGTTTTCGATAGGCAGTACATATGCCGCGAGAATGGTGGATAAAAACTCGACAGTTTCAACAGCACCAGTCGATGTCAAACAACAGGGGAAAGCCGTACAAAAAGAAACAACGAATACACCCGATGAAGAGGTTTTATCAGCCAAGGACTTCAGTTCTTCCGCTTCCGACACGAACAAATCTGAAGCCAGGAAAGGCACAAAGAATACAAAGGGCAAAACACAGTATGTAACAATGGATTTTGACGGCATGGATATCAGCATGCTGGTGAAATTCATTGCCGATATCACCAAGAAAAACTTCATCATCGATAACAATGTGACAGGAAAGGTCAGTGTCGTTTCCCCCCGCAAAATGACAATTGACGAGGCCTATAAAGTCTTCGAGAGCATCCTGGAGGTAAACGGATATACGACTGTCAAAACCGGCAATATAATAAAGGTGGTGAAATCAGCGGACGCAGTCACCAAAGGAATTGAAACGCAGACTTCAATATCGACATCTGTCCAGGACAAGCTGGTTACACAGATCATACAATTGAAGTATGCCGATGCCGAAGACATTAAAAATCTCATTACTCCCCTTATTTCAAAAAGCAGTTCGCAGATAATGTCATATCCACAGAGCAATATCCTCATAGTTACCGATACCATCTCAAATTTAAAGAAAATCATGGAAATATTGAAGGTGATCGATGTCAAAGGAAATGCTCAGGATGTCAAGATACTTCGTCTTGAGCATGCCTCTGCAACCGACCTTTCAAACAAACTGAACCAGATACTGTCAGGTTCCGCCGTTGATCCCAGCACAAGGGCGATATCAAAACGCATGCCCGGGGCAACTTCATCGAAAGAACCTGCAAAGATCCTACCTTACGAGAGGACAAATTCATTAATAGTTGTAGCAAATGCACAGGACATGAAAGACATTTCAGCACTGATCACAGAGCTGGATATCCCTACACCAAGCGGAAAAGAAGATATCCATGTCTATTATCTGCAGAATGCGACCGCTGAGGATGTGGCAAAGGTATTAAGCGGAATGCCTTCCATTACAAGCCCCGACGCTTCAGCAAAGGCCGGCTCCAACGTCCAGCAAAATATTGCCATGTCGAGCACATCTAGTCAGCAGCAGAATTTCAAGATTTCTCCCGACAAATCGACCAACTCCCTTATCATATTTGCCGATCCCTACACCTATGAAAACATTGTTGAAACAATCCGTTATCTTGATATTCCCCGCAAACAGGTATTCGTCGAAGCATTCATCATGGAAGTCAATACCAACTACGATTTCGAGATCGGTGTTCAGTGGTCTTTCTTTAATTCCTTTAAATATGACAGCGGCAAAAAAACAGGGGGATGGTTTGCCAGGACAGGTGACACATCGATAGCATCATTAAGTGACCTGCCGGCAGGACCGCTTCTCGGTGTTATCGGTCAGGCGATCACAATAAACAAGGGCGATACGTCGATAACACTGCCCAACATGGCCTCATTCATAAATGCCGTAAGCAGTGATAAGGACATACACATAATTTCCAAACCGCAGATAATCACTATGGACAACAAACAGGCCGAAATAAAAGTCGGCAAGAATGTTCCCTATATTACAAGAGAAGATACAGACTCTACAAATATCAACAGAACGGTCAGGACATACGACTATCGCGATGTCGGTGTGACACTGAAAATCACACCGCAGATAAACCAGGAAGGCGGCGTCAGAATGGATATATTCCAGGAGATAACAACACTTGTCCCTGGCACCGGCGAAGATAAATATGCTCCCACAACATTCAAACGTTCAGCCACAACTACAGTATCGGTTAAAGACAGCGAGACAATGGTTATAGGGGGGCTTATAGGAGACAGCCTGACAGTCGGTAACGCCAAGGTTCCCATGCTCGCCGATATTCCTCTGATCGGTTATCTGTTCAAAACAGTCAACCGCTCACGTGAAAAAACAAACCTTTATATTTTTATAACGCCAAGGGTAGTTGACACCATCGAAAAGTCGGATGACCTCTATAACAAGAAATACGGCGAAGTAAAGGCTGTTGAGACCAAACTGAGGCAACAATCACCTGACATGTCCAAGACCGAGGAAGCCCCACCCATACCAAAAAATCCTGAATCAAAGGAACAGGCCGCTCCTCAGGTAAACGTGAAAGAACCGGATGTTAAGATAGAGCAGAAAAGCAATTGATATGCTTAACAGGCATGATGACAAGGGGTGAATCTTAATGAGAATACCAAGCCTTGAGCAGGTAGTTATCTCGCAGAATCTTGCAAATGAAGAAGCACTTCAGAAGGCGCTGCTGGCTCAGAAACAGAAGGGCGGCTCTCTAAAGGACGCGCTTGTCGATTCAGGCGCTGTCAATGATGTCGAACTGCTCAAAGCCATATCCAAAGCATGGGGGATCGAATTCATGCACATGCTCGGTGACCTTGAGGTTGACCCTGCAATACTTGACAAACTGCCGGTCACTTTTCTCAGACGCTATAATATGGTGCCTTTCAAATGGCAGGGGGATACGCTGATAGTTGCAGTGAATGACCCCATGGATCAGGACCCATTCTTTGACATAGGCAAGGAAATGTCTGCCAGAGATATAAAGCGCATCCTGGCAACGAAGCAGGAGATCCATTCAGCCATAAACCGGCTCAATGACATGAAAAACGAAAGCGCTCAGGATATCGTCGAGGATATCCGGGAAGAAGAGGAAGAGGATCTCCTGACAGATATAGAAAATATCCAGGATATAAGCGTCATGGAAAGCGACGCCCCGATAATCAAGCTGGTGAACAGACTCATGATGCAGGCCTTCCGGGAAAGGGCATCGGATATTCACGTCGAACCTTATCAGTCCGAGGTCAGGATACGATTCAGAGTCGACGGAATCCTGCATGATGTATTGAGCCTCCCCAAACGCATCCAGTCGGCAGTCATTTCACGAATAAAGGTCATGGCGAATCTGAACATTGCAGAAAAACGCCTGCCACAGGATGGAAGAATAGGAATCAAGCTTGGAGACCATTCCGTTGACCTGCGTGTCTCTACGGTCCCGACGGCAAACGGCGAACGGGTTGTAATGAGAATCCTGGACAAGTCCTCGGTGCTCTATGGACTTGAAGAACTTGGCTTCTATCCTGATGACATGGAAATTGTGAACATGCTGCTCAAGCAGGAACATGGCATTGTCCTTGTAACCGGCCCTACAGGTTCCGGCAAGACCACATCACTGTATTCAATGCTAAGCAAAATCAACTCTCCGGAGAAGAATATCCTGACAATTGAGGACCCGATTGAATATCAGCTGAAGGGTATCGGACAGATACCGGTCAATACTAAAGTAGGCGTCACATTCGCTTCCGGGCTCAGGTCAATAGTCCGCCAGGACCCGGACATAATCCTGGTCGGTGAAATCCGAGACCTGGAGACCGCCGAAATCGCCATTCAGGCCGCACTGACAGGACATCTTGTCTTCTCAACTCTGCATACAAACGATTCCGCAACTGCTATTACACGCCTCATAGACATGGGCATTGAACCTTTTCTTGTTACCTCATCCGTTAATGCAATCGTCGCACAAAGGCTTTGCAGAAAGATATGCACCGATTGCCGCCAGCCCTATTACCCGGAAAGCGAGAGCCTCCTGGAAATCGGGCTTGTCAGAGAAAAACTGCTCTCTGAAGGCCACTTGTACAGGGGTGCCGGCTGTATGGAATGCCTCAATACAGGCTATAAAGGCAGGATCGGCATTTATGAAATCCTTGTGATGAGCGATTCGATGAAATCAACAGTCCTGAAGACATCCGATGCGAATGATATTAAAAAACAGGCAATTGAAGAAGGGCTTCATACGCTGAGAGAAGACGGTGCAAGAAAGGTGAGTGACGGCGTCACCACTATAGAAGAAGTCATAAGGGTCACTCAGCAATAATGGCAAAAGCCAGACAGCTCTTCAGGTGTTCATCATGTGGAGGCACATCTGACAGATGGTCGGGCAAATGCAGCCAGTGTTCGGAATGGAATACACTGGAAGAGATCTTCGTTGAATCAGGTACCATCAATTCAAGTCCGCCAAGGGATACCGTACCGCTGCCCTTTGATGACATTACAGGCCAATCCCTTATGCGCCTGCCAACAGGTATTCCGGAACTGGACAGGGTTCTCGGTTCGGGTATTGTCGACGGCTCACTGGTGCTGATCGGCGGGGACCCAGGAATAGGCAAATCCACATTAATGCTGCAAATGGCGCATCATCTTTCATCTTCCAGAAAAGTGCTCTATGTCAGCGGGGAAGAATCGGCTGTCCAGTTGAAAATCCGGGGAGAAAGGCTTGGCGTGAAAGGCAGGTCCCTCCTTATCTATGCTGAAATCATGATGGAAAAGATAGCGGAACAGATCAAGGCCGTTTCCCCGGATATTATCATAATAGATTCCATACAATCCGTGTTTTCATCAAAAATCGAAGCAGCCCCCGGTAGTGTGGCGCAGATCAGGCATTGTGCGGGTATACTCATGGGTATCGCCAAGGCTACAGGAATTCCGGTTTTTGTGATAGGACACGTAACAAAGGACGGCTGGATAGCAGGCCCAAAAATGCTTGAGCACCTCGTGGACACAGTCCTTTATTTTGAAGGCGACTCCACCGGTGCATACAGGGTTCTCAGGGCGGTAAAAAACAGGTTCGGCCCTTCCGGCGAAATCGGCATTTTTGAAATGAAGGAAACAGGTCTCGCCAGTATAAGCAACCCTTCAGGAATCTTCATGGGCCTGGGCGGCAGACTATCCGGCAGTTCAGTCATGCCTGCAATTGAAGGCAGCAGGGTTTTTCTGGTGGAGATCCAGTCCCTTGTTAGCAAAACCACATTTTCAATGCCTAAACGGATTTCAATCGGCATCGATCCGTCACGGGTATCCGTCCTGCTGGCTGTTCTGGAAAAAAGAAGCGGCATGTTCATCTCCGGCTCTGATGTCGTAGTTAATGTTACATCAGGAATAAAGGTAATGGAACCCGCAGCCGATCTTGCTGTTGTAATGGCTGTAGCTTCAAGCTCACTCGACAAGCCTCTGCCTCAAGGATTCATCTGTCTGGGTGAAATAGGACTCAGCGGAGAGATCCGACCGGTCAGTCAGATAGAAATAAGGATGAAGGAAGCAAAAAGACTTGGTTTTACAAGAGCGCTTATTCCAAAGGCAAATTCCGAATCGATAATAAAATCCAGAGGAATTGAGATCACAGCTTTATCCCATCTGAGCGAGGCGATATCGGTTATCAGAAAAGTTTCCAATTGATTATGTATTCTTATAAATGAAATTATTATTAAATTTCTCTGCATAATCAGCCGATATAGATATGAGGAGAAACAATCCATGCGAAGGTATAATCTTTATTCAACAATGCCTGACACAGGAAGGTTCGAACTAATTAAAGATGTTTCATTCAACAGAGGAAACCAGGAAACAACATACTGGGCGGAATGCTTTACATGGGAGGATCTGAAAAAGTTGGTGCCCTACCTGAAAAAATTAGGATGGAAGCTGACTGTCGAGCCTGTTGATGAAGACGACCTTTATGGGAAAATGCATATCTACTCCTTTACCTGTGGAATCAACAGCGATGCACAGATAATAAGCATCTGCGGAATCAGAGTTATTCTGGCAAGGGACATCATTATTACCAGAAAACAAAAATCTTATTAAATCCAAGCTATTGACATAAAACTATTTCGCATTATTCTAAGATAATAATAATTTTTAGGGGAGAGATAGATGGGTACATTGACCAAGAATGTAATTATTGATGAAATTGTTTCATCAACGGGACTTTCCAGAAAAGAAGCTTCGGAAGCTATTGAGACCCTGCTCGATATCATCAAACTCCAGCTTGAAAAAGGCGATGATGTCTGCATCTCAGGATTCGGAAAATGGAAAGTCCGAAAGAAAAATTCCCGGAGAGGAAGAAATCCGCAAACAGGTGACGAGATAACAATAACACCTAGAAATGTAGTAACTTTTTCTCTTTCGAATGTTTTGCGGGCAAAGCTGACTGAATCAGCGAAATAATTAACCGGGAATAAACTGTTAAGGCAGCAACCTTATTCAAGATTGCTGCCTTATCATCTAAGAGAATTTCTGACTACTGTCGAACGTTTCTTACTTTTCCGCTTCTATAGCTTCTGTAGGGCATACATCAGCACAGGCGCCACAGTCCGTACAAAGTTCCGGATCGATGACATATTTATCATCACCTTCACTTATCGCGTTGACAGGACATTCATCAACACAGGTACCACATGATATGCATTCGTCCGTTATCTTATGTGCCATGATAATCCTCCTTTCGTTGTGAGAAATTAGCTATCGGAATTATCCTCAAAATGCAATTGGTTTTTTTCATTATTCCAACACCCTTGACCCGTACATCACAGGCATGTAAGCTGAACAACGGAGGAAAATAAATATGAACTATCACAATCTCAAAGACTCACCCGAAAAAGAAATACTAAAGGGATATCTGGCGAAATATGTCCATACATCTAACATGACAATACAATACTGCAACATTGCTTCCGGCTCGCCGATGCCTGAACATTACCACCCGCATGAACAGATATGCATGGTGATAAAAGGAAAGTTCGAAATGAACCTTGACGGTGAAAAGATCCTCCTCGGAGAGGGTTCAGTACTTGTCATTCCGCCTAACATGAAGCATTCAGGCATGCCCCTGACAGACTGTTATATCATTGATGTATTCCACCCGAGACGGGATGATTTTGCAGCGGCCGGAAATAAGTAAAAAACATGACAGAATACAGACACAGAAAATATTTCTTTGATGATGGAATCCGGTTTGATTGCATCCGGTGCGGTAAATGCTGTAATGGTGCTCCGGGGATAATCATTGTACTGGACAATGAGATAGGACCGATTGCTGATTTTCTGGAACTCGACAGGCAGGTGTTTATCGAGCGATGCCTGTATCCCTATCTTGATAATTTCAGCATAAGGGAAGATGATACAGGAAGGTGCATCTTCTTTGAGAACGGTTGTTCGATATATCCCCTCAGACCACTTCAGTGCAGGACTTTTCCATTCTGGTTCACGAACCTTCGATCCGAGACGGAATGGGCTCAGGTTCTGAAATCATGTCCGGGAACAGGCAAAGGGAGGCTTTATTCAAAAGAAGAAATCCTTGATATTGTCATGGCGACATTCAGTCTTTATAAACCGTTCTGCCATGCGCTCGGTCTGGATGACTACAGACCCTGATGTCTATCTGATTTTTTAAAGATTTTTTCTGTTATCCGTAAGCGCCTCTTTTGACAGTGATGAATATTACCCCGATCCCGAGCGCTGCAATATTGGCTGCCCAGCTTGATACAACCGGATTCATATATCCGGACATCCCCAAAGAGACCATTCCCGAATGAAAGGCCCAATAGGAAAGGGCGAAAACAAGTCCGAGGGCAATGCCTCTGGCTATTCCGCCTGTTCTGGGAAACCTCATGCCGAAAGGAAGAACAAGAATAGTCATGATGAGAGGTGCAATTACAAAACTTATCCTGCTGTGAAAATATGTTTCCACATTTTTTGAACTCAGTCCGTCTTTTTTGATCTGCGCAATGTAATGCCACAGCTCCGGTATTGTCAGGACTTCAGGTTTAGGCCTGGCCATAAAAAGGTCTTGGGGGTTACTCTTGAGAGGGAGCAGATTATCGCCCTTGACTGCCGATATTCCTTTATCAGAGAAGCTGTACCTGCTGACCCCCGTAGCAATCCAGGATTTCCCGTCCCATTTCGCCTTGTCCGCTTTCAAAACACCAGTCAGTCTGCCTTCATTCAGGCTGTAACAGGAGATCTTTTCCATGGATTCGCCATCGATGTCCAGCAGTTCAACATAGTAAATATAATCGCCGTCCCTGAACCGGCTTCCGTGGACATCGAATGAACCCTTAATCCCCTCGGTATCGATTTTGAATTTTTCAATCTTCTCGGCCTCCCTCTGGGCAACGGGATAAAAATAGAACGACAGAAATGACATGACACCGACTGCTATTATCCCCATGCAAAGGTACGGCAGATAAATTCTCCATACCGGAACAGAACATGACTGCATGGCAATCGTCTCTACATGTCTTGAAAATAGTGCCTGGGCTGCTAGGATACCGAGACAAAGCGAAAACGGCAGAACCAGATAGATCATCTCGGGAAGGCTTAAAATCATGAATGTGAATACAAGGGAACCCTGTGCCTGGCTTCTTGAAAACATTGACATGTTCCCGATAAAATTCGCCATGAATATCATCCCGGAAAGACTCACAAGCGCGCCTATCCACATGATGAATGCCTTTTTGAATATATAGTTGAAGAGCGTCATTTCACTGGCCTTTTCTGATATATGGACCTGACAATCCAGACAATACCAATTATCGCGCAAAACACTATATTGGGTATCCATGCACCCAGTACAGGATCAATACTTTCCGCTTTTACAAGCCTGTCTGTCATTATGAAAACAAAATAATAAGCAATAACAGCAGATATACCTATTATAAAACCTCCATATTTCGACGCCCTCGGTTTTCTGTAGCCGAAGGTTATGCCGACAAACCCGAGGATCAGACTCAGGACAGGAAATGAATATCTGTTGTAGTATTCTTTTATCCATTTGGGATCGGGATCCTCTGTAATAAGCTTTTTCAGCTCCGGCTGTGATGCCGTCTCCCAGGTCTTTATCCCCAGCTCTCTTGTCAGATTGAAATTGAGCACAAAATCATATTCATCAAAGGTGATATATCTTACAACCTTGTCCTTCTGCATAAACAGGCTGCCGTTATACAGTTTGAGAACAACCTTCGAATCCCCCATGCCGACTTCGCCCTTTTCCGCCGTCACAACATATGGTGTACTGCTTTTACTCTCGATAAATATCTGCTTGAGTCTTTTATTTTTCTGATCAACAGATCCAACATAAAAGGTTATCCCTCTGAACGAATCGTCAAAATCCCTTTCCTTAATGAAGGAATATATTTTCTGGGGCGCTTCTTCAACCAGCCTTTTCTGGATTGTCTCCATGGAAAGCGGCCCAAGCCATATAGAGATAATTATGTTTACAATCATGCACAGTACGGAAAACCATATGATAGGCATATTGATTGTTCTGCTCTTTACGCCGCATGCCTTAAGGGCAATTATCTCAGAATCTGAAGAAAGTTTTTCGAGCATAATCAGGATACTGAAAAGAAATGCCATAGGTACGACAAATCTCCCTACAGGCACAAATGCAAGAAGCATCAGATCAGCATCTTCAAGAGAAATAAACCTTCCCATCTGCACCCACTGGACAATAAGCATCACGCAAAAGAGAACGGCAAGTGCCCCCAGGAAGGTTTTTATAATATTATAAGTTATATATCTCTGGACCAGCATACAGAATTTCTTATATCCGTGAATTCAGGTTATGTCCATCTGCTTGATTTCATATCTAAACGATTTTTTTGTTATTTTCATTTCTGAAGATTACTCATTACGATTTGAATATTGCACACCGTAATCCAGATTACAATCATGTGATCATTGTAACCGAAATGAAGGAATATCAACACCAGGATGTTGTTCTATCATATTGTTTTTACATTATATTTTATAATTCATCTGACTTTGGCACATATGGCACCCGCATTGCCCTTACTTATTCGGATTCAGAACAAAAAGGGGGGCAACATGAAAGGACCGAAAACATTTTTTGCAGCAGCAATTCTCATGGCACTAATTGGTACTCCCGTTTTCTCAGCCGACTACAAACAGGGAGAAGTAATTGTCAAATTCAAATCCGCTTCACCGTTCATGAGCGCTGAAGCAGGGGCTCCTGCAGCCTACGCAGTTGCTGTGGATGACACACAAAAGGCAATCGAGGAACTCAATGCCAGGGACGATGTCGAGTATGCCGAGCCTAATTATATAATTAAGGCGGATGAAATACCTTCAGACTGGCCATATTCCTCTTCAGAATGGAAAGATGTGAGCCTGCCAAACGCATGGACCTATGTTTCCACCCATTCAGCCAATGCAAAGGTCAGGATAGCGGTCGTGGATTCCGGTGTCGACCTTCACCATTCGGAACTTGCTGATGTCCTGATTCCGGGTTACGATTTTGCAAATGATGACAGTGAGCCGGAAGACGATGCAGGCCACGGCACCAGAGTCACCGGCATAATAGGTGCAAAAGGCAATAACAACATCAAAGCCTGTGGAGTTGCATGGAACAGCAGCATAGAAATCATGCCGCTCAAGTTCATGAAGCTCAATGGATCAAGCACAACAGGTTATACCTCTGATGCAATAGAGGCAATCAATTATGCAGTAAACAACGGGGCCAGGATAATAAATGCCAGCTGGGGATTCGATTCATATTCCCGTTCGCTTGAAGACGCCATTAACTATGCAAGGAGCAAAGGCGTCCTTTTCATCTGCTCGGCCGGAAATAATTCGACGAACAACGATGAGGTTGCACACTATCCCTCAAACTATAAAATCGACAACATAATAGCGGTTGCAGCAATGAACAGGTATGGCGAACTGGCCAGCTTTTCAAATTACGGGCACTACAGCGTCCATGTTGCCGCACCGGGAAGCAGCCTTACAACTACCGACCTGAATAATTCCATTACATCCTATGCATCAGGTACTTCATTCGCTTCACCTTTCGTAGCAGGAATCGCCGCAATGGTGTTTTCGGAAAATCCATCAATCGGCTATTCCGAGGTCAGGACGAGAATAATCGAAGGTTCGATTATTGATTCATCATACTCAGAAGAGTTGAACATGAGCGGCGGATGCGTAAATGCCTACAATGCCCTTATGGCTATCAAGAATCATGACATGGTTGACAGTTCTTCCTGGAACGCTCCGGCAGCGGCAAGTGTTGATGATGAAGAAGCGTCGAGCGAAAGCGGAGGCAAGGGCTGCTTTATCGAGACGACAACATGTTCGCATGCCTCAGGCCTCCTGATGATGATATTAATTTCGATGGTCCTGTTCCCGGTGGTTGCCTTCAGGCTGCGCAGGGAATAATCCATACCCCCCCATGCCCTTCCGGTGGTCGGAAGGGCATGCCCCCCCAATTTACAGGGCGGGAGACTCCAAGAAAATAAAAGAACCGGCGGAAATCATATCCGCCGGTTCTTTTATACTTAAAAAGAAATTCTATTGTCCTATTCAGTTATAGTCTGAAACTCCTATTTTTGCATCATTGCTCTTTTTTAGTACGGGAGAAACAAATTCTGCACCAGTGACAGAGTCATCTGATCTGAACTTCCATTGTTCATAATATTTCGCTTTCCTGCTGCCTGTAAACTCGACCATGGTTGCGCATCCTGGATGCTTGATTCCTTCTCTTATAAGAATCTTCCATATAGTTATAAACGCTATCTTGACATCCAGCCAGATACTCCAGTTTTCAAGATACCAGGAATCAAGTTCGAATCTCTTCTCCCAGGTAAGTGTATTACGGCCGTTAATCTGAGCCCAGCCTGTTATTCCGGGTTTTATATTAAAAACCTTTTTCTGCTCGTCTGACAGCAGTTCCCAGTATTTCTCCATCTGCGGCCTGGGCCCTATTGCGCTCATTTCACCTTTGACAACATTGATGAATTGAGGAAGTTCATCAATACTGAATGACCTTAAAAAATCCCCGAATGGGGTCAATCTGTCCTTATCCGGAAGCAGATTTCCGTTTTCATCATATAAATCAAGAAGCGTCTTGAATTTATAAAGGGTAAATATCCTGCCGTTCATGCCCGGCCTGTCCTGCTTGAAAATAACGGGCGAACCGATTTTGAATTTGACAAGCAGGGCGACAACCAACATCAATGGCGAAAGGATAATCAATACAGGTATCGATATCATTAAATCCAGAAGCCTTTTTAATATATACCCTACCCCATGAACTGATGGCATTTTTCACTGACTCCTTGATTATATGAACAAAATTATTAATTTTTTTTATAATAATACCTGATGCCGATTTGTCAATTTTATTCTAAAAAATTATTCAAAGATAAACATATTGTTTCAGCTATGCGCTTCCCTGAAAAACCGTCCCAGAGCTGCGGAATTGAGCCTTTTCTTACGTTGCCCGTGATAATATTATCAACTTCCGATTCAAGCTTTTCCATGTCCCTGCCAATTAAAATGTTTGTTCCTGAAGTTACAGTTACCGGCCGTTCCGTGTTTTCCCTGACGGTCAGGCATGGAACACCCAGGAATGTAGTCTCTTCCTGTATTCCGCCGGAGTCGGTTATCACTGAACTTGCCTCGGACTGAAGGACAAGGAACTCAATGTAGCCGATTGGCTCAATCAGTTTAATGGTATCTGATATTCTGATTCCTGGAATTCCGGCAATCCTTTTTCTGGTCCTTGGATGGACAGGAAACAGGACTGGTATCTTTCTGCTTATATTATTGAGCGCATATATTATCCTGCCGAGCATATCGGGATCGTCGACATTTGACGGCCTGTGCAGGGTCACCATGACATATCCCTTCCTTTGTATCTGATACTTACCGGATTCCTGAGGCCACAGCAGTTTCGCTTCAGGCAACAGTCTGATCAGGGTGTCTATCATTACGTTCCCGACCATATGAATTTTTCCGGGGCTGACCCCTTCACGTATAAGATTTTCATTCCCGTCCTGTGACGGGGTAAACAGAACATCGGCGAGAGAATCAGTGACAATGCGGTTTATTTCTTCCGGCATTGTCCTGTCAAATGACCTCAGTCCGGCTTCTACATGGGCGAGCTTTATATGCTGCTTCGCGCAGACGAGCGAGGCTGAAAGGGTTGAATTTACATCACCATAGACAAAAACCATGTCAGGTTTAAGTTCGCTGAAAATCTTTTCGAGTTTTATCATTATCTGACCGGTCTGAAACGCATGCGAACCTGAACCTGTCCCAAGGTTTATATCCGGCCTTTTCATACCCAGCTGAGAGAAGAATATATCGCTCATATTGGCATCATAATGCTGGCCTGTATGGATAAGCGTCTGTTCGATGCCTTTCATATCATTTATCGCCCTCATAACAGGGGCCGCTTTCATGAAATTGGGCCTTGCTCCCACTATATGGATAATATGCATTTAATTATCCCTTTCCTGCCACTTCGAGAATATGTCCCAGCATTTCCGATGCATTGGCATCCCTTCTGTATTTCTTTGATGCATGAACGCATTTATTTCTTAATTCTTTTCTGAGAATTTCATTATCCTTCAATCTGTTAATCTGTCTGCTCAGATCATCAGGATTCTCGGGTTCAAAAGTTAACCCCACATCTTCGGATATCACTATTTCGGCAGATTCACCTTCGACACCGAATATAACCGGGATCCCCATGGCCATACATTCAAAAAGCTTTGAAGGTATAACCGTTCTGAACAAATCCGTTTTCTTCAGATGAATTATTGAAGCATCCAGCAGTGAATAGTATCTGGCTATATCGCTCTTCGGGACCGTGTCGATGAAAACCACATTGTCGAGATTTCTCATTGCGGCTATTTCTTTCAGATGATCCTTTTGCGCACCGTCCCCGACCATCAGGAATCTGATATCCCGGTTTTCGGACTTCGACGCCGCTTCAAGTATTGTCTCAAGGGCATGGGCCATGCCGTGTGTCCCCACATAGCCGGCAACAAATCTGCCTTCCAATCCGTATCTGGAGCTGATCTCCTCATCTTTTTGCATCGGTTTGTAGTTTGACAGATCCGCTCCGTTCAGAACCACTCTGATTTTATTTCCATCGACCCCCCTCCCCATCAAAACCCTTTTGAAGGAATTGGTTACCGATACTATCAGGTCAGCTTTTTTATAAAGATGCATTTCCACCTTTTCCAGAAGGTTTAAAATAAAAGAGTCCTTCATGGCGCCGACAACTTTTATCGATTCAGGCCAGATATCCCTGAGTTCAAAAATGAACGGTTTCCTCTTGAAGAAGCTGACAATATAAGCTGCGCAGGCAGTAAAAAACTGCGGCGATGTGCCGATAACAACATCAGGCTTCTTAACAAAAACCGAAGCTATTACAGCAGAAACCATAAAGCTCTGATAATCTATAATCCTTTTCAGAAAGCCTTTGTTAGGCGTTATAAAAGTCCACACACGGATGACCCTGATGCCGTTCATATTTTCGATGTCCCATAACTTGTTTTTATACCCGCTGAATACCTTCCCATTGGGAAAATTAGGAAAACAGGTTACGACCGTTACCTCGCAGCCCTCTTTCACCCACTCTATGCAGTGCTCGTATGTCCTGCTTGCCGGAGCGTTAACTTCAGGGGGAAAGTTGTCAGTCAAAAACAGGATATGCATGTTGTTTTCAGGCTTGCCGTGATATTTCAATAACCGAATGACCGGTGTGAAGATTTATTTCCAGGCATTTGCCTGGAACACGAAGACCGAATTCAGGGAAATAAAATGCATCGGAAATTATGACATTCCCGCCTTCGACAGACCATCCAACAGCTTTATTGTCCGGAAGAATAAATCTGCCTTTTTTTTCCGATCCGGAAGAGAACTCGATTTTTACATCCGGGTGAAGATGAAGAAACGATGACGCCTTTTTATAACCGCCGTAAACAGAGTCGTTTATTCGCAACCCGGAATTCATAAAGCTCCATTTCCTGTTGTGTACAGGCTTCCCCTGCAATCTGCGATAACCGTCATGCGAGCAGGATATTTCTTTCGACTCTTCATTGATGATAAGATTATATGGATGTGCCCTTCTCGCAACTCTGAAACTGCCCCACATCTCGGATGAATCGGCCCCGTCAATCATCAGCGTATTATGGGCGCGGGTTCCGCGCTGATTGAGCCTTTCTCCGCCATCTTCATAAAGTGAAACCCCGCTGTCAACTATTACACGCTGACTGCCGATTGAGAGCTCGAAATTAAGGGTGTCCGCATGAGCATGTCCCGGAAGATAATCAGCGCCGATTTCAGCCACATCAAGAAATGCCGTCATATCCCCGCAATCCACCCTGATATAACCGCTTTCCTTTAAATGTCTGATTTCAATATCACAGGCTCTTTCATACTCTTTCTGTTTCAACAAAGGGCTTATTCCCAGCCTTTGCGCATACTTAAAAAGTTCCAAGAAAGACCCGGCCACACCGAATGCAGAGTCATTAAATAAAACGATTTCCCCATCCGGATGGCTCATAGTCTCAAGCCATGAAAGCATACCCGATGAAATCCTCGAAAAGCCGGCAACTATCCGGGCCCGATTCCCGATCAATGTATCCGGGTACGCATTAAAAATATTTATCACATCAAGGACGTCTTCCAGCACCTGAGCGTGATACATGGGACTGAGCTCAAAATGTCCGCCGTCAGATAATATCTGTTCATCGAGCTGGGCTGAAAATATCCTTATCCCTTTTTCAAGCCACTTCTCGGCCGCATCACCTGAGAAAAAGAGCCCGGCAAAAATTAAGGCCTTTGCATTTGCCAGCAAATGATTTCCCAGTATATGCCACTCGAGCCTTCTGCTTAGGAATGCTGCCTGAAGATTGAGGCTGCTCTTTGCCTTCTCATTCAATATGTTTCCTGAAAGCCCCCAGAATATCCAGTTCACAAGCCTCCTTGAAAGCGGATACGGTTCCCAGCCGTTTCCTGAAAAAGGAGGATTCTCTGCTATCCATCTTTCTATTAAATTTCCATGCCATTCCTTTCTGTTTGCAGAACTTTCAGATCTCAAGTCATCGAAATAATGGAGATTATACAGCCATAGCTTTTCGATCTCAGGATTATTCCAGTCATATTCTGTTCGGATTTTGTTCTCTTTGTTCAGAAACCTGAATGTATCATGTGCGAGCATGCTCTGTTTTTTCAGTAATGGCGGAATAATATTTTTGCCCGGATGTCTTAAACCGAAATCTGAAGGTATCGGTTTCGGCTTTTTCAGGTTGAACCACACCCTGCAGTAAACCTGTGAGGGTTTTAAATATCTGATCGTATTTATATACAACAGAACCCTGTTTAAATCTTTATCAGTCAATGTCTGTCTTCCGGAAATTCCTGGCAGACTCAACTGCATCAAAGCTGCCTGCTGTAACATTTACAAGGGCACTGAATGGAACAAGAGGCAAACCGCCCTCTTCGACACTTTTAATAAAAGATTCAATTTCTGAATTATGCCCTTTATCCTGCCTGAGTGTTCTAAATGTCCTGAATGATTTAAAACCGTATCCTTTTGTCACCCTGAAGTTTTCCATCCTTATCACCCTTGAATCGCTGAAGACCTCAAGCATTTCCTTCGGATAACTCTTTGAGCCGTTTGAGAAATAATTGACCGTTCCGATGGAACCGTCTTCAAAGGCAAGCGATATGATCATCTTGTCATCTTTCACCTGCTCATTGCCTCCAGCCATGACGGCCTTGACCGCCTCGATCGGGCTACCTGCAATAAAGGATAAGAGGTCCATGAAATGACAACCCTCGCCTATTATCCTGCCGCCTCCGCGCAACGGGTCCTGAATCCAGTGATCGGCCGGAATGGCGCCGGCATTGACAGTCATATTCATGCAAAGCGGCCCTTTTCTTCCTTTAAGAGCACTCACGATTTTTTGAGTATGCGGGCTGAATCTTCTGTTGAATCCGACCATCAGATGAAGCTCGGGGTTTCTCCTTACCGCGTCTTCGACTTCGGCGAGCCCTTCCCTGCTGATAGCGAGGGGTTTTTCAACGAACACATTCTTCCCGGCATCAAGGGCTTCACTTACAAACCTTGAATGAAGGTGATGGCCGACAACTATAAACACCGTGTTTATATCAGAATCGTCCAGTATATACCTGTAATCGGAAACCGCCTTGGAAGAATTGAATTTCCGTGCAGCATGATTGGCGCTCACGCTGTTCAGATCGGCAATCAGACGAACATCCGCATCGGCCGAGATGAGGGCCGGAATCAGAATTGACTTTGCAAAACCGCCTGCACCGATGATACCAATTCTTGCCTTGCCCACACCCTTTTTGAGAGATGGACCTCCGATATCATGCCCGGTTTCAGAAACATTCTTATATTCCACGCTTTCAGATGACTGTGCGGGGAGGCTTCGCGTCGGGCTTTGAGGATATCGGATCAATATACCCAGTGAATCCTTTTCATGCAGTATCCTGTCATATTTATCTGCAATATTTTCAAAATCTATCCTTTCGCTGATAAGACTTTCAATATCCAGGGACCCATTTGAAATGGCTTCGAGTACCGCCTCCATATTGCGCTGTTCCGTCCAGCGGACATACCCGAACGGATAATCATGTCCCGAAAGTTCATATGACTCGTCATACCTTCCGGGTCCATATGAGCATGAAACCTGGAAGGATATCTCTTTCTCATAAAAATCGCTGCGAAGCAGGTTAAGGTCAACCACTCCCACAAGAACTATTCTGGCCCTCTTCCTGCAGGATTGTGCGGCCTGATGGATAATATCATCACCCTTCGCTGATGCTGCGATGATTACACCGTCAACACCTTTTCCCGACGAGAATGCGGACGCTGCCGCAACAGGGTCATTATCCGATGCATTGACGACCTGCGCTCCGAACTTTCTTGCCAGCTCAAGCCTTTTTTCATTCATGTCCACAGCCAGCACACTGCATCCGTTCGCCCTCAAAAGCTGCACAGCGAGCAGACCGACAAGACCGAGCCCGAAAACAATGAATTTTTCGCCCAGGTCCGGCCCGGCAAGCCTTATGCTTTGAAGCGCTATACTACCGAGGACTGTAAATGCAGCATGTTCCGATGAAACATTTTGAGGAATCTTGACGCAGAGATTTCCCGGAACGCATACGATTTCAGCGTGCGAGCCGTTAGAAGCAACCCTGTCTCCGGGAACGATGTCTTTTATTCCCGGCCCTACTTCGAGTACAACCCCGGCATTGCAGTATCCCAGGGGCATAGGTTCATCAAGCTTGTTGAAGACGGCATCAACGGTCGCCAATACCCCGTCGGTCTGCATCTTTTCCAGGACCTGCTTTACCTTTTCGGGCTGCTGCCTGGCTTTCGCTATCCAGCCGGCTTTCCCGAAATCCAGAAGCATGCGTTCCGTCCCGGCAGACACCAGGCTTTCAGCAGTTGCAATCAATATATGCCCCGGACGCACAACAGGAACAGGAACTTCAACAATCTCAGTCCTGCCGTTTTTGATATTCTGAAGAATCTGCTTCACCCATCCCCCATAAAATACACTCGGTTTATTGTTTATAAAGTTAATCGACTTTGAAGCTTATACAATATTGCTCTTGACTGATTTGAAAATGAGTTCATTTTTCTCAACCTGACCGATATAATTAATCAATACCGCCCTGTATTTACCCTTGAAAACAAACAGGCTTCCCGCTGCAGCGCCGATTATACCAAAATTATCAACCAACTCATAAATATCATTAACAGATCCGGCTCCTCCCAACGCGGTCAAAGGTATGCTGACAGATTTTCTAATCTGTGAAATCAGGTCCAGGTCATATCCTTTCATCATGCCGTCTCTGTCTATAGAATTGATTACTATTTCGCCTGCCCCCAATTCCTCAACTTTTCCGGCGAATTCAACCGGATGCTTTCCAGCAGCCCTTTTGCCATTATGTGTAAATATCTCATAATGGCTAAAAAACCCCTTTTTCTTTACATCGATTATTACAACAACGCTCTGATTACCCACCTGCGCAGCAGCTTCAGAAATAAGAGTGGGCGTCTGGATTGCTGCTGAACTGATAGCGACCTTCTCGACACCCAGACCTATAATCTTCTTTATCTGTGCGACAGTCTTTACGCCTCCGCCGTAGCATAAAGGCATGCGGCACTCTGCAGCAAGATGTTCAATCAAGGTATAATCCGGTTCCCGTCCCTCAGCAGTGGCATCTATATCAAGCACGACAAGTTCATCGACTTCCTTCTCGTTATATATGCGGACAGCATTGATCGGATCGCCGACATATTTCGGATTGTCAAACTTAACCGTTTTGACAAGCCCTTTATTCTTAACAAGCAGACATGGGATTATTCTTGGACGCAGCATATCTACATCTCGGCAAAGTTCTTCAAAAGCCTGATGCCCCAATGATGGCTCTTTTCAGGATGGAACTGGACACCAAAAATATTTCCGGAACGGATGGCACATGAGAAAGTACCGTTATAATCAGTTTCTGCTAGAATATTATCATCTTTGTCAGGATGAACATAAAATGAATGGAGAAAATAGAAGCGGGCATCCTTCTCGAGACCATTGAAAAGGCAGTCACCGTTTCTAGGAACAACATCATTCCAGCCCATATGTGGCAACGACAGCCTCCCCTCTCTTGTTCTCTCCCCTTCTAATCTTTTTATTTTTTCACTATCCTCACTTCTGACTCCTGATTCCTTACTGAACTTACACACTTCCGCATCAATCCAGCCCAGCCCTGGCAAGGAACCTTCTTCACTGCGTCGGGCCATTATCTGCATACCAACACAAACACCCAGGACAGGTATGTTCTTTTTAACTACCAATTCATCAAGGACATCTCTCATTCCAGATTCATTCAGAAGGGCCATGGCCCAGTCAAAGGCACCGACCCCGGGAAGAATGATCCGGTCTGAGGCCAACAGCTCTTCCGGTGAGGAGGCAACAGCATATTCGATATTCAATCGCTTATATATATTTGCAAAAGCCTGGATGTTACCCAGTCCGTAATTTACAATTTTGATCAACGCTTGCCGCCCAAAGTAAGACCTAAAAGTCTCATTGCTTTTGCCCCGATACTATAAATCATTTCCTGTGACTTATAATCCTTGTACGACTTGTTGGGCGCATCCATATAGCCCTGCAATTCATTTACCGTTATCCCGAGTTTTGTCGCCACATATTCAAAATCCTGTCCGATCGTCTCCTCATCATAGGGTGGCTGCGATAATTTATCCAAGGCCTCTTCCCGTGTCATCTGATTCGTAAGAATCAGACTGGAATACTGCACCCTTCTTGTATCATATCCGAACTTCTTGAACAGCCAGTAACCTTCATAAAATTTGGTGAATCTTGATTCAAAATGTTTCTGGGGATAAGCCTGCCAGCCGAACTTTTCTTCCAGGAGCTTCATGGCATCCATCTTGTGATAAGGAATGTAATTGAGTGGCGTCACCACCCGGATTCCCTTAAAATATCTCAGATAAACCTTATGGCGCAGAATCGTCGTCAAAGGAAAATTTATTAGCGGCCTGGTTCCAAACTTCCTGTGAATATCCTTTAGTTGAATTGAATCGGACTGGTAATACATCCATTCGATCGGATTTCTTATGCATTCAGTTGAATAGTTCGCCCCGGTCAATATGTATTTGACCCTATATTTTTCAGCAAATCTGTACATCATTGCGAAGAATGCATGGTCCTGCGGTGTATCGATATGAGCAACACCCGATTTAAAAAAGGCCAGTTGGAGATCTTTCATTTCCTCCCAGTCAATCACCTCGGTGTACAGGTCAAGCCCGAGCTTATCGATCAGCTTTTCTATATTGTTTACAGCCACCTGCGAATTCCATCCAGCATCGACATGAAAGACCAGAGGCCTGAGATTGAATTTTTCTTTTGCCACATATGTCAGATAAGAACTGTCGATGCCCCCGCTCATGCCTATAATGCAGTCAAAATCTTTTCCGGCGCCTTCTTTCCTGATCCTCTCAACGATCTTCTCCAGCTCTTCTCTGCCCTTCTCGTCAGTATGCCAGTTCGGCAGGATTTCCTTATAGAAAGTATTGCAGTGATCACACATGCCGTCCTGATCAAATGTGATCATGGAATCAGTAGTATCCATGACGCAGTTGGTGCATATTTGATAAGATTCTTTCATAAAATATTTTTTACTCCCGTATGACTTTGAATGTCGCTCTCAGTTAATTTCAATTTAAACTTACCGCTTTTCGAGTAAATAGGCTCCTTCAATATTACATAATCAAAATCAATATTTACATTTTTCAAATTAAAAAGACCCAGCACTTCTTGATTTGTTATTGGGATATCCTTTTTGAAAGATATGTATAAAGTAGCAACTCCCTTTTTCGTTTGGGATATCTGAACATAATCGGCAATGTTGAATATCTCATGATGTCGGCCGAATATCAAAGCCGTCAAAGGTATTTTCCTGCCAAATCGATCTTCAATGAAATCCCCCTCTCTGCCTTCTTTGATCTGAAAATAATCCATAATCCCATAATTATTTTTTTGGGAATCAATCAAATCACCTGTTGCATATCTAATGAGAGGCATATCAAAATTGTGAAAAGACGTCCCACATAGAACACCATCTACATCTTCTGCATACCCGTATGTCACAAATGGTTTATATCTTCCGTTGCATTCACTATCATATGCCAGTATACACATTTCACTATGACCGTACCAGGATATGTATTTTAAAGACCAGACATCCCTTAAATATTTAATCATATATGGAATCGGATATTCAGAACTGAAAAAACAACTCTTTATTTTTGATGTAATAAGCTCTTTGTCAATATCATCCAATTCATTCTCCAACTCCCGGAAGAAGTTATAGATAGAGGATGGATATCCCTGGAAATACTTTATGGGGTATCTGTCAAATATTTTTTTAATTTCCGATAATCTTGTTCCGGCATCTTTATACGGATTTATTTTAATCTCGTTATGAACTGCATTATACTTATACAACTTATCTCCAAGGTCTTTCCCGAGCATTGTAATCATAAGATCAGTATGTTTATAACCTCGTAATCCCCAAATATAGTGCATATGCGCCCACTCACGAGCCCAGGCATTTCGATCTAAATAAAAACTGAGAGGTTCCCCGGATGTGCCGCCGGTATTGACAAGCATAGCCCCTGTCGATTGTCTTACATACTCACGAACTTGGGATTTTGTAATTATCGGTAATCGCTCAAAATCTTCCAGATTATTTATCATTATAGGTTTAGGCCCATATAGAATTTTATAAAAAGGAATATTTTTTTGGGCATACTGAACTATCCGATTCAACCGCTCTATTATATATGTATATCTTTTTTCAGGCCCGGCATGTTCATAATGACGTGCAAGGTTGCTAAAATCGGTGTACTGACTACCCAATCGATATTTATAAGGGATATACGAAGTCCATTTCCCCAACGAATAGGGAACATATTCAGCAACAATTTTGAGTCTCAATTTCAAATCCATATCAGTTTTTCAAGGTGTTTAATTTAATATCTGATTGCGCTTATTACAGTTTCATCAAGGGTCAACAGCCATAGTCTTTTTCTTTTTACCTATTTTCAATATTTTGAATCGCACAGTATGAAAGTAATATCTTAGATTCATTGGAAGTAATAACCATGCCAAATATTTCAGCCACAAAGAAAGCGATGAACATTTCAAACAATGCCGGCTCCAAACTTTAAACTCGCGCTTGTACCAATAGGCATAATCAGTTGCAAACCAATGCACATCATCTGTGGTGTGTATCCTCTCGCTTAGGATATTGACTCTTGAGATAAGTTCCTGACTCTCTTCATGTGACACAGGTACAGGCTGAAAATTCTCATTAATTATATATGGGATAAGCTCAATGTCACCGTTTATCAGACCATACATCACCATATATCCCCAACGATTGTCATAAGTTGTCTCTTTATCAAACTGCCAGAAATTAAAATTTCCAAGAGAATAAAAAATGAATTTGCTTTTATAAGTTTCGAAACCCTGTGGGACATGTGGGTGATGGCCGATAATCAGATCCGCACCCGCATCTATTAATCTCTTTGCAAGTTTTCTTTGAAATGGTGCAGGCACATCAGTATGTTCATAACCCCAATGGAGATTGACAATCCTTCTATCAGCATCGGAATTGTGCAACATATTTTCCAAGACATCGGCCCGAACTCCGTCATAAGACATACGAAGCCTGGGTATAGCAAAGTAGGCTGACAAAAAGTCTACAGATATATCTCCTATGGTAGTATTTGCAACGGATGGGTTATCAGGTCCGATAACTATTTTTCCTCTATCGCCAAGAACCCTCGCAAGCCGCTTTGGATCTCCGCTGTCGGCACAATGATTGTTGACAATTGAAAGTATGTTAATTTCATCAGACAGCCATTGTAGGGACATGTCATCAATCAGCAAAACAACATTTTTCTCTTTACGAAAATTTCCACGTAATCCGGTTTCAAGATTCAGGCAAACTACATTATTCTCAAAGTATTTGATTATCCCGGTAAAAGGAGCTTCACCGTTTTTAGTTTTCAGAAAGGTGTCGCCACAGAATAAAATACAATTATTTGACTGGTAATTTTCTATGATCATTATCAGCGACTTTATTTGTTTCCGAAATAAATGAAAAAGTTTCATCAGCACATCTTGACCACAAATATTGTTCAGATATATGTTTTGCTTTTAACGCAAGATCTAAACGTAACCTTTCATCAACAACAAGTTTTTCTACAGCGTTTGCTATTGATTCTTGGTTTTCTGGGTCAAAATAGATACCACCGTCCCTTAATACCTCGGGCATAGGCCCACGTTTCGAACAAGCGATTGGCAAACCAACTGCCATAGCTTCAACGAGAGTATTCGGCATGTTCTCACAACTGGATGCAAATACAAAAACATCAGCCTTTGCCATTTCTTTCGGTAATTCGCAATGAGGTACAAAGTCTATTAATTCAACCCATTCTTGGTTTGGGTCTGATTTATCTCTCTGATTTTTAATCATTTGTTTAACCTTCACAGCACCTACTCCGACACCAACCAGTGATAAACTAACGTCATATCCATTCATTCGTAATCTTTCAATTGCCTGAATTACAATACATTGGTGTTTATACAATTCGGCATGGGATACATATAGAATACGAAGTGTGTTCTTACTATCCGCTGGTTTCCTGATTTGCGCTTTTATATTTCGGAACTCATCCCCGACACCATGAGGTATGATAGCAATTCGTGATAACTTACCACAGGATCTTTGAATGACATCGGCTGCATACTGAGTTAAAAAAATGGTTCCATTGGATTTTTTTAGAGAAAGGTTTTGAATATACCTTAATAGAATCAACCTCAAAACAGCTTTACTGAATCCAAATCTTTGTATTTCACCCGGCTCGTAAGAAAGCATATCACGGCTCATCGTAATTGACGGATAAAAATTGCTGATTGTTCCAGCATCCGTATTCAGGACAATTGAGCATCCGGCTTTTTTTAATTCACTTGGAAATTTATATCTCTGCCACCACATTTGATTAAAAATTGATCGTTCCAGTTCTGGCGGATTATGTTTAATCAACCATGGCTGGTTTGGTATAACATCAAGTAATGATTTGTATGACCAGACATGTATTTCCCTAATTCCATGTTTATGCGGCTTTCCCTCGGTAATAAGGTTTATCAGATGTGTCCTTGCGCCGCCTGAACGATTCCTGGATGCATCAACTCCGACTATAATGCTCATATGAACATATCCAGACTAATTATTTTATCCATTTAAACCTTTCATGTTTGTAAAAACTACTTTTTTATGTTTTCTTAAAATCTGATTATATGCATTCATATAATTCTCTGCACATAGCTGCATCGAAAATTGTTTCCTGAAGTCTTGTGCAACATTTTCAGCTCTTTGTTTATAAATATTAATATTTTTCTGCATATATAATAACCCATCCGCAAAAGATTCCACATCATTCACTGGTCTAAGCAGCCATGCGTCATCAGGAGATATGTTCCTTATCTCTGGAATATCTGAGGCCAGAACAGGCAATCCGCATGAGGCAGCTTCGGGTAATACATTTGGCAAACCTTCGTAACGGGAAGGAAAACAGAATATGTCAGCTGCCTGAAGCACAGGCCATGGTTCCGTTTGCAGCCCTAAAAAGCAAGTCTGTTGAGCAATACCCAGATATCTGGAAAGCGCTTCCAGTTCGGACCGAAGCGGTCCATCACCAACTAGAGCCAGTATATGATTGGGACTGCCCCTGAATGCCCGTGCAAAAGCTTTGATCAATACATCATGAGCCTTCTGGCCTTTATCTATACCTGTTCCAAGCATCTTCCCAATATGAACAACAATAAAAGCTTTATCTGGAAACCCATATTTTTCTCTGGCGTTACGCCTTTCTTCATTTGTTGTCGTATTCTGCTGCAAAAGCCCACCATTAGGAATTGTTATCAGTTCACTTTCACAGTCCCTCCCAATGAAATTTCTGTAAGCTTCGGCTACTGCAACTGAGCAGGCGATGGTCTTACTGAAGAATAGAGGCATCAGCCGGACTATTGTTTTTGAGCGGGAACCCACCTGTTCTGTATTAGCAAGCCGCCTGATATAGCAGGAAACGCTGCCCAATGTAAGAATTCTGGAAATGCAGACCAGCGCTTCAGTCTGATACATGTTTGCCTGGACAATATCGGGCTGCCATGAGCGGATCGATTCTGCCAGATTCAGAATGTTCATCAAAGAGCGGACATTGTGTTCTTCGGAACCGTCAACTTCAATCCCGGCCTCTTTCAAGCGTGAATACAATACCCGGCCTCTTTCCCCTCGAACTCCGGCCATGAGAAAGAATCTTACTTCTACTCCTAATCCAGCAAGGCTTACCCCGAGATTTGTAACAAACCCTTCCGCTCCACCCGCTGAGAGGTCAGGCAGAATTTGAAGAACCTTCATAGTTCCATTCCCAGTTCGCAAGTGTTTTTGTCATCAAAATCGGAATCAGCTGTAACTATTCTGCGCTGCTTTCTCTTGTAATATCCTGTAATTTCTCTTCTCGATAATACTCTGGTAATATGACTGGTATCATCATAGCAGAAAACTCTCCTCGGACAATAAACAACTGCGAAGAACATCCCCAATATGATATAAAAAGTCCGTGTATCCATAATGCTGCCCATACAGAACAGCAGGACTGTTATGGAGACAAACTGCCCTATTGAATTTACTTTGAGAAATCTCTCAATCTCTCTGCGGCTTTTTCTTCTGTAAAGTAAAAGCACAAGAAGACAAAAAACGGCCGGGTACAAGAAACCGTATTCCATGGCACTTTTCAGAGCATCACTGTGCGCTGACAAAAATATGTTGCCGCTTTCTTTGTAGTAGGCTTCAGCTCCAAAACCATGCCCGAATAAAGGACTTTCTTTGAAGAGCGACCAGTAAAAAGCCTGAGTATCTATCCTCTGTTGTATACTTCCTATATTCTTGATATCGTCTTCATTGCCCAACTTGAAATTCAACATCAGTTCCATTCTGTTGATCAAATCGTCTTCATGAACATCCGTATAATTAATCTGTGCAAGGTAAAATTTCATTGCAGCAATTCCAGCAACCAGGGCGAGCATCAGTGTGCCAAGCTTTAAAAGATATCTTCTGCTCACTACATTCCGTTCAGGCATAAGGATAAATATGACTATGATTGCGGTACTTACCATACCGGTTCTTGAGCCAGTCAGCAATATCAATAGCATGAATATAAGAATTGCCGCCGCTTCAAGCCATATTCTTCTGCGGCCCCACAGCATGAACCAGGCGATGAACATGAAATCCAGGCTCAGGGCAAGCTGGTTCGGCTGCAGAATGAACCCGCACACCCTGCCTTCCTTCAGAACTTCTGCACCGGCTATATAAGATACCGCCTCGAAGTACTGGGGCGCCAGAAGATTCAACACCATACCGAATATAGTAATTACCAGACTGACGGCCAACAGACGGCGCATTGAGGTAAGGCCATTGGCAATTGTATATATTGCTGCACCAGAAAAGAGTGTAAAGTAATACACCTGCAGACCGATTTCTCTTATTTCCAGTGACTGTGCATACAACAGGGTAAACAGCGGCCAGACAAGCAGTATAACAAACCAGTTTAACATTCCGATTCCGGCCATGCGAAAAACAGCTATCGAGTAGCGCAACTTGATGATCAGATAGAAAATGTTCAGACCAAGCAGTGTCCCAGTAACTATAGCGATTGATACATCAAACTCTTCCGCCAGAAACGAAAAAAGGCCAGTCGCGTTCAGAACAAGGACAACAAAAAAAAGTTTATCGATCATTCATAAGACCAATCATAAATCATCTGATTTTAATATTTCTCAGTCTATGACTCCAGAGATACAGGATGGTCTCGAAACGCCCTGCAAGAGAAAACTCGGGAGATCTGGGATTATCACAATCGATTTCCCAGTCATTATTCCTTAAAAAAATCGACAGAGAGGAGAGCCAGAGGATTATCTCTTCAATTCTTCCATTTAAAATTTTAGATTTTCTGTTCTGCATCATTATAAAATGAATCTGATCCATATTGAATATTCCGGTTTTTTCTATTTCTCCGTTAAAGATCAGACCCCTGATATGCGAAAACAGCTCATTTCGTACCCATTCAGAATAGTTGTGAAAAGATTTCGGCAGGTCATCGGGATTTGAGCTGTCATCCAGATATTTCATCCCGGTTCTGGCCCATGGAATGTCCAGAAGTTTCGGGTCGACTTCTCCCAGCAGGTATTTATACACCTCATTCGTTCTGCACTTATTGGCAAACGACCACATCAATGACACAATATCGTTGCGGGTGAATACCTGATGGAAATCCGTGACCCTGTTCAGTATATTCATGCAGGTGCCCAGCATATTGCGCATGTAATGAAGCTGATAATCCAGTTCATTTATTGCGGCTTCCGATGATTCGCCAAACAAAGAATGGTATGCACTGATATCAGAAATTGTCCTTTTCCTGTATTCCTCATATAAATCCTGATTGAACAATCTGAACCAGTTCCTGAAACACTTTCTTATCGGAGTGAGATTCTCGACCCTGACCCCGCTGTATTCAGCACGCCCTATACTGTCGCCATAGCTCCCCGCCAGCAGACACTCTATTCCAAGTTCGCTAACTCTTTTTGTAACATCAGGCAGGGCATGGAGATGCTTTGGTGCGTAAAAACAGCCCTCATCAGCGCAGACTTCGATATTTTCTTTTAATGTGTCACTCGTAATTTGAAAATGCTGGTAATCCCATCCATACAATCCGGCTATCCTTTTGGCATAAACAGGATCTCTGGTTTCAGGATTCCCCCAGCAGAAAGCATATACATCAAAGCTTTTTCTTTCATTCTGTATCTCCTTCAAAATAGAGGAAACAATGCGGCTGTCCATGCCGCCGGAAAGAAGAATTCCCACCCTGCTTGAATTTTTTATGTAATCTGAAATCTCTTCACGAAGGGCGAGATGCAATTCTCTGGCAATTTCCCCGGCATTCGCTTCTCGATTTCCATGACGTAAAGAAAATTCATTTTCAAAAAAACCATGTTCAGGATCATAATTGCTGAACCATTGAGTACGGCTGATATTATTTATTATTGTCTTGTCACCAACGAACGCATAGTGCGACGGAACTTCCGTCAACGCTGTTATATTCAGTTTAACTTTTGAAGATTTCCCAGCTGCTTTAACTGCATCTCCAAAATATTCATAAAGACTTATCCTGCCAGAATCATCTTTGATTAAATATTTTCCCGTATCAGCTATGCAGCTGTGATATTTCATTGTGTTCTTTCCTTGATTTGGCTTCATTAAGAATCTTATAATCTTGCATTACTCCACCTGAGACTGAAACGATTGACTTATTGTACTGATCATAATTTCCTAATTGTATTCATAGGATTCGGAAAATTTTTTTAAAAACCATATTAAGAAATGTTTTCATCTCCCGTTTTTCAACATCAGTTGCAATAAAAGTGTAACAACTACTTAAGAACAGAAATACAAGGAACACTGAAACGACAGATCTTGCAATAAAACCATCAATGCAGTTTAGGGTCACAATACCATAAATAATCATGAAGAATACGGCCGCTAGTGCAATCGGTTGGATATAAGCACGCATTATCACTTCCCTCATGCTTGCATTAATGGTTTTCGTACAAAATAATATATTGAGATATCCACAAGCCAAATGCCCGACAGATAATCCAATAGTTATTGCAACATATGGATTGCTCATTATACGTAATGTGGAAAGAATTAGCACGGCAGGCAGTATGACAAGACCAACAGAATAAATCAGTACAACAATCCGCAATTTACCCATACCCTTGAGCATAAAATGCGAAATGGATGTGCTCTGCATAAAAGCCCCACTGGCAAAAAGCACCAAAGCATACGGTGACAGAAACATATAATCTTTCCCAACCCAGAGGCTTAATACATTTTTCATAAGAAGCGAAGCCATAACTAATCCAACAAGTTCCAAAATTGTTGTGTAGCGTATACCACGTATAAGAAGTTCATGGAGCATTTTTTGATTACCGGTAGCCTCATAAGCACTTGTTGCAGGCATTCCCGTTATGGTCATTGCGTTAATGGCCTGGCTCATCAAAGATGTGGGCATTAACATGATCGCCAAATGGGCTACAAAACTTGTAGATACAAGCGAATTCATCAACCATCGAATTCCGGTTGTATTCAGCATCTGGCACAGGCTAATCAGTACTACCATACCTCCGAAATATACAATTAATGCAAGGGTTTCACGATTAGACAAACGCGGATTATTTTTCAATCCTGGTACCAGATGATAAGCAATAGGCACTTGAGAAAGTTTCGAAAGAAACAAGGTCCCAGTCATGATCACAATCAATGCACTTACTGATGGCTTCCCAATTTGGAACCAAGCCACTACTGCGAGCAGGCCGACATATTTTGATATGGCACTAGCAATAGCACCTACATAATAGCGTTGCCTTGATTGGATCACAGCTATATACGGCGTTAACGGGATAATGAACAGAAAAATTATGCCAGTTATTACCAAGGCGGAACCGATTTGACCTGCTGATCCCTTATAAAAATTAGCAGCAATTAGAGTACCAGCACACGACAATATTGCAAGAATGACAGAGTAGATGAAACTTGAACTAACTACTTTATTAACCTCATCAATACGTTTCTGTGCAATAAAGCCAGCACTATATTTGACTACCCCCTGTTGTAATGACATTTGTAGTTGTTCGACAGACATTGTCAGCGACCAGACCAAGGCATAGACCCCATATCCTGTTTCCCCGATTGTGCCGATCAGATAGGGAACCATAATCAGCGGGGGAACCAGCTGGAAAACCTGGGACACCCACATTATAGCTGCATTGGAAAGTATGAGTTGTGACTGGCGCATCAGTTAAATATGTATCTTCCTATTCGATATTTGATGACGGTAAATATACATATATGCTTCGGAACTTCTTATCGGGCTTTATTCCCAGATTATCCAGCATGTTTACCCAAGATTTTGCAAAGTCATCCGACAAATAATCCACTGCCACAACTTTCTTGAGTGACTTCTTTTCTAAAACATCTTTGAGTTTTACATTTCTTGTTTCTCTTCCCCAGGCGATTGCCTTTTCCATTTTGTTCAGGTCCGGATAAACATCAATGATGGCCGGATAGCCATCTGCATAAAAGGCAATCCTCCTGCGGTTTGTGATAATATCCTTTTCCGGGCCGCATTTCGACAGTATCCAGACACCTGCTTCCTTCCTGGCCAGCCTGTCGGCATCGGGAGGGGTAAAAGCCTTCCCTGCCCATAAAAACGGGGCCGAGATAACAGCCAGTATTGCCAGGTACTTGAGAAACCTTGATGATGATCCTATTGAAGATGCGACAGCGCAGGAAGCAATCGGCAGCAGGTATATGATTGGAGCAATTATGTACCTGATGGATTCCCTGCCTGTATTATTCCATCCCATGCCAAGGACTATTTCAAAATAAATCAGAAGAGTAATCGCAAGGTGTTTTGCATATGGAGTGGTTCTGTAAAAATAAATACCTATAATGCCGAAAAAGCCAATCAGATAATAGGTCTTAGCCATAAAATCACTTATCAGATTGGTAACGGCATTCATAAAATCTGCAATGTTTGAATATGAAGCTCCAAAACCTCCCAGGTAACGAGGTATGTTCAGGCTGTTACGAAATAACGGTATATCCGGCATTGTAATTATCAGGAATACTGTAATAGAAACCGGTATAATCAAGACCAGTGCCCTTGTCAGAAAATTATCCTTTTTATGGAAAATCCAGATTATAAGCCATGCAGCGAGGAAAATGAGTGATGTACCCCTTACCATTGCCCCAGATAAAAATAAAAATATGCCTGAAACAAAATAAATAAGTTTTCTCCTGCCTGTAGAATTAATTCCTTTGATAATTAAGAAATTAGCCCATAATATTAAACAGATAAGAAGAGATTCCTTAAGACAATCAACCGAGTATTCAAGCAGCTTTCTGTGTGACAAATAAAAAAGAACACTTATCAAAGCCGTGATTTTGTTATCAGCAATCTGTCTAGTAATTTTATAAATTCCGATGGAGCCTATAACATATGCACCTGACGCAACCAGCCTGCTCGAAGTTTCCAGAGAAAAACCGGTAACCTTGACCGTTATAAAGATAAGGAATTCATACAAAGGAAGCGGAAAAAGTGGTTCAAGTCTACCATATAAAGCTTCATGGAAATTTCCCTTTAAAAACAGTTTAACAACGGGAATATAAAAATAAACGCCATCAGTCGAGATTATGTCATAGTTAATCCAGGCGGGAATTAATGCCAGTATACTAAAGAAAAAAACTATACCGATTACTGTGTAGTCCGGGCATTTATTCAAGGTATCGTTGATCTTAACTAATCTGGCCTTTAAAGACATTTCAGAACCTTCATTTGGTAAGGGCATCAAATATTTCTGTTTTACAGATGGAGTATTCGAATAAGTTGCTCGTTTTGCAGCTGAAATTAACTGCAAATATTCATGTTTCTTTCAGCTGCATTGAAGAATTATTAGCCTGTATTACTGACTGGCTTTTCTTCTCATTTCGTATATAAGGTCAAGAATGTATGCCATGATAAAGGCTATGATAATCCCAGCAATTATTGCAACCGCCATAATAACAATCGGACTGATGTCATATGATACAAGATTGTGAGGTTCCTCGGTTATCATTATCACTTTTGAATATTTGGAGGTCATGTATTCCTTATTTAATTCATTGGCAGCCTTTGCAATACGTATCAATTCAAGTCTGATAGTTTCGAGCCTTTTTTCGACAAAGTCTTTGGCTGAAGCCTCGTTTACTTCTTTTCCCTGTGACTTTTGCAGGAGATCAATATATTCCTGGAGGTACTTTTTATCGACACCCAAATTCTGTGATTCAACCCCTGATTCGAGAGATCTCTTGATAAGCAGATTCAGATACTCTTTCTGGTTCAGCTTATCTATCGTATCAGCGTCGAGAACGATTTGCGTATTCGGTGTGCCCAGAGACATCGCTGCACTTGCACCACTTTTATCCTTTTCAAGAACCTGTTTGAGAAGATTATTCACCATTTCCGTTTCCAGCATCTTTTTTTCTCTAGCCTGCTCCATCCTCTTTATCTTGTATTGTGTTCTTGTCAGAAGGAAATCTTTGTATTTCGAAAGACGATAATAATAAATCAGAGAATCAACTCCGACCAGCTCGATTTCCCTCAGATTTTTCAACTCTGTTTGTAGGTCAACAAATGATTTTCCAGTCTTTGATGATTGAAAGTATCCGGCAACCTCAATCCTTTTATCTAAAAATCCCATGTAATTATCTGCAGTGTTGTTAAGAACTTCAAATGAATCGATATAATCACTGTTTTTGATGAGATTCTGAGGTAATTCAATTGTCAGAAGCTGTCTTCCCACATAATCATCATAAAATCGTTGTTCGTATGATTGTACCAGACTATAGAGTATCTGCTTCCTTTCTCTTCCGCTGATAGGGCCGCCGAGTTTCTGTATAAATCTGATATAATATTGGTTGGGCAGGTAATACAGGGTTTCTTTTTTCACCTTTTTCATTTCAATTGCCTTTTCCTGGACTTCAACCGGAACAAAAGGATCAACAAAAAGAAATGATTTGGGATTTTTTTCGAAAATACTCCTTTTCTTGGGATTCTGAATAACATTTGCCGCCTGTACAGCTGCATCCGATGGTATCAGATCACTCATCTCAAATTTTTTGCCATTAGGATACTCATGCTTGTCTATACCGGAAAAAGTCAAGGCCACCTTGCACTCAGAAACACTGTGCGCATTTATCAAGATATAAATACCGCCTACTAATATACATGCGCCAAGAATAGACATTATGAGCCATTTATGCCTTTTGATCATGAAAAATATCTTCATGAAATCGATTTCTTTTTCATCAAGTCTCTCTTGTGTATCCATTGTCCCTTTGCTGGAATCCATTTAATCCTCCATATTTATTAATTGTACATATCTTGAAACATGCCCATAGAACCATCATGATTAAAAGTAATCATACAATAATATAGATTTGTTGTTAATCTTTTATCAGGCAGATTACTTTAGATATTTTTATTCTTCCAGAGAACTCTTTCAGAGGAATATGTGATTTCAAGTTATCTTGTTCCCGCTTCCAAACTTTGGAAAGACTGGCCCTGACTAGTGTGATATGTCTTTTATTCTTGCATCAAACAGATTCATTTTCATGTCAAATTCTTCATTTTGTTTTTCGGCCATCAGATTTTCAAGGATATGGCTAACTATTACATTCGCAACTTCAATTCTGCTCTTTCCCAGCCTCTTTGCTGTCCTGTCAATTTTATCAACTATCGATTCTTCCAGTTCTATTGTAAGCAGCCAATCCATAACATCCTCCCTGTTAAATAAACATTCAAGCAATTTTTACTTATCACAATTCAAATACAATCAATCTTCTGTCATCTAACCATTGAAAACTTAAAATCGCAACAACATTTTTTAAAAAGAATCGATAATTAATTTATTGAAAATTATAAGCTATATAACAATATTGGAAATTTACTTCTTTAGCGCAAGCCCTTCTGCATGTGTATCCGTATATGCTTTTCCGCAATGGCTGCAAATCAGGTCATCATCCAGTTTTTCACCACACCGGCACATCCAGCCGATTTGCTTCGCCGGGTTGCCTACCATAAGGGCATATGCCGAGGCCCCCCTCGTTACAACCGCACCCGCACCTATGAATGCATATTCGCCTATCGTATGGCCGCATACTATCGTTGCATTGGCTCCAATTGTTACACCCTTTTTAACAAGAGTCGGTCTCATTTCGTTCATCTTTGAAATATGGGCCCTGGGATTATAAACATTGGTAAAGACCATTGAAGGCCCGCAGAAGACATCGTCTTCCAGTGTGACACCTTTATAAATTGATACATTGTTCTGGATTTTACATCCGTTTCCTATCGTGGAATCCGGCCCTATGACCACGTTCTGGCCTATATTGCAATTCTTTCCTATCTTTGTCCCTTTAAGTATATGGCTGAAATGCCAGATCTTTGAACCCTCGCCAATCTCGACCCCATCATCTATATAGCTTGAATTGTGTACAAAATAAGCTTTCTCTGCCTGATTAAGATCAGAGATGAATATCTTCCGGCTGGAATTATCAAGGGAAAGCTGTCCAGCTTTCAGAATTCTTAAAACATCAATCCCTTCATTGCCATCGGTTAACGGTTCATTCCTGGTCTCAATGCATGATACGAAATGCTCACACTCTTTTCTTAGCGGTTCCTCATTTTCCACTTCAATCTTGATCGCTTCTTTTTTATCAGGTACGGGAATACCGTTTTCCCATTTGACATTATGAGGATACAGCAGGAGTTTGTCTGTCCAGGCCAATGTATCATTAAAGACCGCCATACCTTTTTCACCGACAACTACAAGCTTCTGCTCTTTGAAAGGGTGCAGCCATGAAACAAAAACATGAGCCCTTAATCCCGACGCAAATTCAAGGTGCGTTGTAGTTACATCAGCAATTTTTTTGTGAAGATAATATCCGCCGGTTGCTATTACCGCTTCAGGGGTTTCATTTGCAAGCGAGAGGATCATTGATATGTCATGAGGGGCGAAACTCCACAAAATATCCTCCTCCCGTCTGATTTTGCCGAAGTTGAGCCTTGTTGAATAAACATAGTCTATCCGCCCGAGCAGTCCATCTCTGATCATCCCCTTAAGTCTGATAAAACAGGGGTGGTACTGAAGCAGGTGGCCTACCATAAGGATTCTCGAATTTTTCAGGGCGATTTCTTTAAGTTCTTCTGCATCCCTCAGATCAAGAGAAAGGGGCTTTTCGACAAATACATCCTTTCCAGAAAGAAGCGCCTCTCTGGCCAGGGAGAAGTGCATCGCCGCAGGTGCGGAAATAACAACACCCTTTATTTCTTGATCCTCAAGTATTTCACTGAAGTTGCTAGTGAATCTGACGCCCCGATACTGCTTTTGAAGTTCGGCAAGATATTGAACACTGGTGTCGCAGACAGTTTTCAAAACCCCCAATTCACTGTAGTTCCTTACAAGATTTTTGCCCCAGTATCCTGCACCGATAATTGCGATGTGAGAAAGGAGGTGTAAGGAGTTAGGGGTGAGGGGTGAGGGGTGAGGTGTCATTGCGTTCTCCTTTCTCGTATAGAGTTAATTAAGCCCCCGAGGAGGCCAAAAACTTTTTTAATCTGTTCAAAAATGACATCTGGATTTCTTATGTATCCTAAATTGCCAGCAATAAGCAGTTGGGTTTCAACCTCACTTAAAGAACCTTGGCTCATGGAAAGATAATGTAAAAATTCTTTAGTTCCAGTGCGGGCAGCACCTTCGACAGCATTACTTGGAATTGAAACAGACGATCTGCGTATCTGACTTGTTAAACCATGAGTTTCTTCAACAGGAAAATTCTTTGAAAATTCATATATCATTTTAACAAGTTCAATCGACTCTTGCCATACTTTAAGATCGTGATGAACTCTCTTCACCCTTAACTACTTACGCCTCACTCAATAATCTCGCAATATTTTCCTGTTCTTCTTCCGTGAGATATGGATGCATCGGTATGCTGAATATATGTTCCGCAATATCTTCAGAAACGGGAAACGAACCTTTTTCATAGCCTAGATATCTGTAGGCGCCCTGAAGATGAAGAGGTATAGGATAATATATGGCAGTAGGAACACCTGCTGACTTCAGCTTGCCCATCATTTCATCGCGGTTTTCGCAAAGGATGGAATACTGCGCCCAGGCGCTTTTACAGTCTTTTTCAACAAATGGAACTGTAACTTTATCCTTCAAAAGCCTGGAGTATCTCTCTGCAACAGTCTGCCTCAATTCTATTTCCTCAGGGAATATCTCAAATTTAGCCAGCAGTATGGCCGCCTGAATCGTGTCAAGCCTGCCGTTAATGCCAAGGCGGATATTGTCATATTTATCCGAACCCGAACCATGAACCCTTATTGAAATCATTTTTTTTGCAAGCTCGTCATCATCAGTGAAAACCATACCCCCATCTCCATAGCATCCGAGAGGCTTTGCAGGAAAGAAAGACGTGCAGGCAATATCGGCAAGTGAGCAGGCTTTTCTCCCTTCATATTCGGCACCGAACGATTGGCAGGCATCTTCGATAACAAAAAGTCCGTGTCTTTCTGCTATTTCATTTATTTTTGCATAATCCGCGGTCTGCCCGAAAAGGTCAACAGGTATTATCCCTTTCGGCAGAAGACCATCAACCCCCATGGGAAGGGGATATTCCTGACTGCCGCCGTTTTCAACTGCGAGGATTGACTGTTCAAGCTTTATTGGATCCATATTGAAAGTATCTTTATTAATATCCACGAAAACCGGCGTGGCGCCAAGAAGCGAGATGACTTCGGCAGTCGCTACAAATGTAAAAGGTGTTGTAAAGACAGCATCCCCGGGGCCGACCTCATAAGCCATAAGAGCCATCAACAGGGCATCGGTTCCGGAAGCGCATCCGATTGCATTTTTTGCCCCCGTATATTCGGCCAGCTTCCTTTCAAGCTCCTTAATTTCAGCTCCCATAATGTACTGACCGCTATCCAGAACCTTTTCAATGCCGGACACAATTTTTCCCCTTATACGTTCCTGCTGTTTCTTGAGGTCAATGAACTGCATATTCTCTCCTTATTTTTTATGTAGCTCCGCCGTAAAAGGTGCACTAATAGAATAGCACCTGTTCAGCCTCTTGCATAACAACATGTGAAAATCCTGGCATTCAATGTGATTCGTAGATAATACCAGTGAATATTCTTAAATCAAGCCTTGAAATAATTTTTATCTTTCATTTTTTACAGCATTCATCAGCTTTTCAGGCCGGTTGAATGATGTCCTGTTGAAGCCGGATATTGACTTATTCGAAATTGTTATTATGTCTTAATCAGGTAAGATTGTCATATAATATTACAAATATCCGGAGGTGAAAGATGATGGACTATCAGCTGCTTTTAAGGACTTTCCTGATAAGGACTGCCAGGTTCTTCCCTAAAAAAGAGATCGTTTCTGTCTACCCCAATGAAATTCACCGGTATACATATGCAGATTATTACAGGCGTACATGCCAGCTCGCACACGCCCTCGACAAGCTAGGGATAAAGCGAGGAGACAGGGTGGCAAGCTTTGCGTTGAACAACCAACGCCACCTTGAACTTTATTTTGGCGTACCATGCATGGGAGGTGTCCTGCATACAGTCAATATCAGACTGCCGCATGAACACATTATTTATATAATCAACCATGCTGAAGATAAGATACTGTTCATCGAGGAAGACCTGGTATTTCTTATAGAACCGATTGCGGAACAGCTCAAAACAGTCGAGCATTACGTAATACTCTCTCAGTCAGGGAAAATGCCCCAAACAACACTGCCGAATGCAGTTCTCTATGACGAGATGATTAAAGAATTTCCAGAGGACTATGACTGGCCGATTGATATGAGCGAATTCGACCCCGCCCTGATATGCTACACATCCGCCACAACGGGAACACCCAAAGGAGTGGTCTACAGCCACAGAGGAATTATGCTTCATACATACGGCATCGGTGTAACCCTGAACGTCAACGAGGGTGATTGTGTACTCCATATCGTGCCGATGTTCCATGCCAATGCATGGGGAGCACCCTTCGGAGCAGTAGCTCTCGGCTGTAAGCAGGTATTGCCGGGAAGAGAAGTCCTCAATATGGAGAAGCTCTGCCGTGTGATTGCAGACGAGAAGGTGTCTTTTACTGCCGGAGTCCCGACAATCTGGATGATGCTGCACGATTACCTTGAAAAAGGGGGATGGCACGACTTTTCATCATTGAAAGGCATCTTCAGCGGAGGCTCGGCCTGCCCTATCTCCCTGATGAAAAGCCTCAATGAAAAATACGGCTTCCCTGTCAGGCAGGCTTACGGAATGACGGAAACATACCCGATGGCAACAGCGGCACTACCCAAGAGCTATATGGCCGACTGGCCGATGGAAAAAATCTATGACATCCGTGCAAGCGCGGGCATACCTGCACCCGGTGTTGAAATGCGGGTTGTAAACGACAATGGTGAAGACGTCAGAATGGACGGTAAAGAATGGGGTGAAATATGGTTCCGAGGCCCATGGATCGCAAAGGAATATTACAAAGATGATGCATCATCAACAAGGCTGTTCTCAGACGGATGGCTTAAAACCGGTGATATAGCGACAATGGACGAAGAAGGCTATTTAAGACTTGTCGATAGGAAAGGCGACTTGATAAAAAGCGGAGGCGAATGGATATCTTCCGTTGACCTGGAAAATGCAATCATGGCCCATCCGAAAGTCCTTGAGGCAACAGTCATCGGCATACCTCACCAGAAGTGGCAGGAAAGGCCCATGGGGTGCATCGTTCCGGTTCCCGGCGAGACCATATCAGAAGAAGAATTGAGGGAATTTCTCAAAGGGAGCGTGGCAGACTGGTGGATACCTGAAAAGTTTGTCTTCATGTCAATGATTCCAAAAACAAGCGTGGGAAAATTCAACAAAAAAGAACTCAGAAAAATGTTTTCGGAGGGAATGCTGAAATAAAACCTGAGCTTGTTTTAATTCGTTTTGTCGGGTTCGTGGTTACGGCTCACATCTCTACGACCAGACATTCCCTGCCAAGCATACCTGAAAGCTGCCTGTTATAGCGTTCGGCTGTAGACCTTGACGGGAAACCGCCCCACAGGACTGAATAATGGCTTCCTTTTTTCACGATCCTGCAGGTTAATCTTCTGCCGCTTTCAAGCTCTTTTGCAAAATCCTCGGCGGATTTTCTTGACTTGAAAATATCTATCTGAACCGAAAAATGATTATCGGCGGATTTGGGCTGTTTCTGATGATAGAGGATATCATAGAATGAATATTTATAGTCCTTTTCTACAGCTGCTGATGCCTCAGCTTTCTTCTTACTGTTTTTATCGTTTTCAGCTATATGCCTGTCATCAATTACATTTTTTCCGAATCTTGCCTTGATAGCCGATATTACTTCCAAAGGTTTTATTTCATCTATCTTAAAGGGCAGCCCGGGCAGTTCAACAATGTTTATAAAGAGCCATGATGTTCCTGCAAGAATTGTGATCGACAGGAAGAAGAGAAGAATATTTTTTTTAAGTGTCTTGGTATGCCGGGATGCCTTTGTTCTTCTTCCCATATCAGCTACATGGAATCGGGCGCGTCAACGCCCATGAGAGACAGACCATTGGCAATGACCTGTCTCACGCAATCAACAAGAAGAAGCCTCGCAGCGGAGACCTCATAATCTTCTCCGATAACCTTGTTCTTATTGTAAAAACGATGGAAGGCCGTTGCCAGTTCGAGAACATAATAGGCTATGCGATGCGGTTCCAGTTCAGTTGCGGCAGATAATACCGTATCCGGAAACTGGGCGATCATTTTCATAAGATCTATCTCGTCATCCGTTATAAGTTTCTTTAAATATTTTAATCCCGTTTCAGGTTTTTGCTCTGAGAGTGCGGCTTTTCTTATAATCGAACATATCCTGGCATGGGCGTACTGCACATAGAAGACCGGATTTTCCTCGCCCTTTTTTTTTGCCAGTTCAAGATCGAACACAAGATGGCTGTCACAACGCCTCATCATGAAAAAGAACCTTGCGGCATCCCTGCCCACTTCATCGACGACTTCCTTTAATGTGACAAACTCCCCCGAGCGTGTAGACATCTGAACCGGCACACCTGCCCTTACAAGCGAAACAAGCTGTATAAGCAGTGCATGAAAACAGTCGTCTTCTGCACCGAGGGCTTTCATGGCGGCCGACATTCTGGGTACATAACCGTGATGGTCGGCGCCCCATATATCAATTATTTTTTCAAAGCCGCGCTCTAGCTTGTTCTTATGGTAGGCTATATCTGGTGCAAAATATGTAAGGGCTCCATCCGATTTTCTCAAAACCCTGTCCTTCTCATCCCCGAATTCAGTGCTTCTGAACCACAGGGCATTGTCTTCTTCAAATGTAAGGCCCTTTGCCTTCATTGACTCAAGAGTTTTCCCGACCATATCGTCCTTATACAGTTCCGACTCACTGAACCAGACATCGAAATTGATATTGAACTCCCTGAGGTCCCTGTTTATGCCTTCGAGAATATTTTTTCCGGCATATTCCCTGCATATTGCAACAGCATCTTTTTCGGGCATATAAAGCAGGCTTTCACCATGAATTCCATGAATTTCTGATGCGATCTCTTTTATATAACCGCCCTTGTATCCATTTTCAGGAAAATCAGAAGTATGGCCCAGCAATTCCCTGTAACGCGAATAAACAGACAGGCCGAGCATATTCATCTGGTTGCCCGTATCATTGATATAATACTCACGCTGCACATCGAAACCTGCAGCATCAAGTATCCTTGCAAGGGTATCGCCGACAGCGGCCCCTCTTCCATGTCCTACATGAAGCGGACCTGTAGGGTTTGCGCTGACGAACTCGATCTGAACCTTCTTTTTTGCACCGATACTGCTCCTTCCGAACAGTACTTTTTGTGTGATGACTTCCTCAAGAATTTCCGCCCATGCATCAACTTTGACAAAGAAATTTATAAATCCAGGACCGGCAACTTCAACTTTTGTAAACAAGTCCGAACTATCCTGAATTTTTTTTGAGATTAATGCGGCCAGTTCTCTTGGATTTTTTTTTGCCGGTTTTGCCAGCATCATTGCCGCATTAGTGGCATAGTCGCCAAATTGCTTATCAGCAGGCACACTGATACCTGACTTGAAACCTTCAGGTATTGTTATTTCGCCTTCTATTAAGATTTTATTCAGAACTTCGTTCAGTACAGCCTCAACCTTATGTTTCATCAGTGTCCCTTTTGCATGCTCATTATGATTATGAAATCAATAACACATCAGAGGCTTTTGTCCATATTTAATCGGTGTCTTTAAAAAAATTTACTATTGATGAACGTAGTGCCGAAAAGTCAGACATGGCTTATTCAAAATCCATGGGTATTGACATAAAGACTTTGAGTTTCTATAAAAGGATTGTTAGCAGATAAGATAAGCGAGTGCTAAAAAATTATGGGAATAGTGATCAACCAGCGAGACAAGCAGATTTTCGGATTCATAATGCAGGAATTTATAAGTACCGGTGAGCCGGTCGGGTCTCGTTCGGTCTCCCGAAGATATGATCTGGACTTGTCGCCTGCAACTATCAGAAACATCATGGCAGACCTTGAAGAACTCGGGTTTCTTCTGCAACCGCATGTCAGTGCGGGAAGAATACCCACGAAAGAAGGCATTCATTACTATTTAAATGAAATCGTTAAAATGAAAGCCCTGCCGAAAGAAGAAAAATCCATAATTTCAAGGCAGATGCACAAAAACTCCGGGGGACTAAAAGAGATTCTGCGAGAGGCAAGCCTTCTTTTATCGGAAATATCAGGCAATGCTTCTGTAGTCATCCTGCCTAAAATCAGTACGTTTACCTTTAAAAGAATAGAATTCGTAAAGCTCGGGACGAACAGGATCCTGGTAATCCTGATAAGCAAATCCGGCCTGGTCTATAATCATGTTGTACGGGGCGATGATATCAATCAGGATGATCTCACGAAATACAGCAACTTCCTGAATGAAAAATATTCAGGGTTCAGCATCGAAAAAATGAGGAAATCCCTCTCACAAGAGATGAAAAGCGAAAAAGCACGGTTTGACAGTCTGGTGAAAGAGGCCGTGCATATGGGGATGATGGCGCTTGATAACGTGGAAGATGCCCAGGATATGGTTATTGAAGGCAAGGATATCGTCTTTAACTACCCTGAGCTGGCAGACATAGAAAAACTCAGAGAAATCGTAAGGGCATTCGAAGATAAAGGCCGCATGCTCAGCATACTGAATCAGGTATTTGAAGGAACTGGTGTGAAAATATTTATCGGTGAGGAAATAGGCAACATAGGGATGAACGATTTATCCATGGTGGCCAGCGGTTATTTCCATGGAGATACGCCTGCGGGTTCCCTTGGAGTTATCGGCCCCATGAGAATGAACTATAAAAGGGTCATACCACTGGTCGAATATATGGCAAAATTACTTAGTACCATGATCGAGGAGATTTAAAAAAAATGAGCAGCTCAAAGAAAAAGAATGTAACAGAAGAATTGACCGGCTACTTTGATCAACCCGAAACAACGCCTTCAGAAAGCCAGGCATCGGAAGAACTGGACAGCGGAATTCAAGATCTTGTGGGGCAGCTTGATGAGATGAAGGACAAGTATTTAAGAGCCCTGGCCGAGATGGAGAACATGAAGAAACGGCTCAACCGCGACAGGGAAAACATCATTAAGTACGGCAATGAAGGTCTTTTGAGGGATATGTTAAGGGTCTATGATTCAATCAATAAATCCGTTCAGGTGGCAAAAGAACTGCATCCGGACGATACTAATTTCATTGACGGCCTGGAAATGGTTGAAAAACTTTTTATTGAAACCTTGAAACGGCATCATGTTGAACCTATAGATTCAAAGAAAGGCACGCCCTTTAATCCGAATTATCATGAGGCTATGATGCAAAGGGCCGATGATGATATAAACGAGCCTAACATAGTGATTGATGAATTTGAAAAAGGGTTCATGCTTTACGACAGGGTATTGAGACCTGCAAAGGTTTCAGTATCGATTGATAATACAGCAGCTACTAACTAAGGAGGAATATAGACATGGGAAAAATCCTGGGAATCGATCTGGGAACTACAAATTCTTGCATGGCCATTATGGAAGGCGGCGACCCCAAAGTTATACCGAACGCTGAAGGTGCACGCACCACGCCATCTGTCGTAGCGTTCACGGGAAGCGGTGAAAGGCTGGTTGGCCAGGTAGCAAGACGCCAGGCAGTGACAAATTCCGAACGCACACTTTATGCGATAAAAAGGCTTATCGGCAGAAAGTTCACAGACAACGAAGTACAACGCGACATCAAGATAATGCCCTTCAAGATAGTGGATACGGTTAACGGCGATGCGGCAATCGACGTTGACGGCAGGACATACTCCCCACCTGAAATCTCTGCAATGGTACTCCAGAAACTTAAGATTGATGCAGAAGCGTACCTTGGAGAAAAGATAGAAGACGTGGTCATAACAGTTCCTGCTTATTTTAATGACAGCCAACGCCAGGCAACAAAAGATGCGGGGAAAATTGCCGGATTCAACGTCAAGCGCATAATCAATGAGCCGACCGCGGCCGCGCTTGCATATGGTCTTGACAGAAAGAAAGAGGAGAAAGTAGCGGTCTTCGACCTGGGCGGAGGAACGTTTGATATATCGATTCTCGAAATCGGCGACGGCGTTTTCGAGGTCAAGGCAACAAACGGAGATACGCACTTGGGCGGCGAAGACATCGACAACCATGTAATCGACTATCTCGTAAGCGAGTTCAAAAAGGAATCGGGTGTTGATCTCAGCAAGGACCGCATGGCCCTGCAAAGGCTCAAGGAAGCGGCTGAACGTGCAAAACACGAGCTTTCATCCATGATGGAAACTGAGATCAACCTGCCTTTCATAACGGCAGACCAGAACGGGCCAAAGCATCTCAACATGAGGCTTTCCAGGGCAAAGCTCGAAGGCCTTGTCGATGATATAATCCAGAAACTCGAGGGCCCATGCCGCAAAGCCCTTGCAGATGCAGGCCTTACAGCATCACAGATAGACGAGGTCATTCTCGTAGGCGGACAGACCAGAATGCCGAAAGTTGTTGAAAAGGTTAAAGAGATTTTCGGCAAAGAACCTCACCGCGGAGTTAACCCTGACGAGGTCGTAGCTGTAGGCGCAGCTATTCAGGGCGGAGTCCTGGGCGGAGATGTAAAGGATGTTCTCCTTCTTGACGTTACGCCGCTGTCTCTCGGCATCGAAACCCTTGGAGGGGTTTTCACAAAGGTTATTGAGAGAAACACCACTATTCCGACAAAGAAATCTCAGATATTCTCCACTGCTGAAGACAGCCAGAATGCAGTTACGATCAGAGTCTTCCAGGGAGAACGTCCGATGGCGAACGACAACAAGCTTCTCGGCCAGTTTGACCTTCTAGGCATACCGCCCGCACCTAGAGGAATACCGCAGATCGAGGTATCCTTCGATATCGACGCGAATGGAATCTTGCACGTGTCTGCCAAGGACAAAGCGACCAACAAGGAACAGTCCATCAGGATTACAAGTTCCTCAGGCCTTACAGAAGAAGACATAAACCGTATGATCCATGAGGCCGAAGACCATGCCCAGGAAGACAGGAACCGTCAGGCGCTGGCGGAGGCTAAAAACAAAGCCGACAGTCTTATCTATGCAACTGAAAAAACCATGAAGGATCATGGAGACAAGATTGACGGCATGACAAGAAACAAGATCGAAAATGCAATTGTCGATCTTAAAGACGCCATAAAAGGTGAGAGCCCAGATCTCATAAACCAGAGAATGGACGCCCTTACACAGGCCTCCCACAAACTGGCGGAAATGATGTACGCATCGGTGAAACAGGCCGCAGGACAAGCCGGTGGCGGAAGCGAAGCCCCCGGAGGCCCAAAGCCTGATGACGTAGTTGATGCAGAGTTTGAAGAGGTCAAGGGAGATCAGAACAAATTTTAAAAAAAAGGGCAGGGCTTTACACCCTGCCCTTTTTTATTAGACCTATGCCGATTTACGAATATAAATGCACATCGTGTCTTCATATCACAAGCATTCTGGTTCAGGGATTCTCTTCCCCCTCCGGACTCAAATGTGAATCATGCGGTTCTGATGCGCTCAACAAGATCATATCAAGGGTCAACTACCACGGGTCTCAATCTGACAGGCTCGCCTCATATGATCCTGGTTCAAGAAAATCCGACAGTTTTTTCAGGGACACCCGCAACATAGGGCTTGAAGCTGAACGCATGCTTAAAAAGGCCGGCGTTGAACCAACGGATGATTTCAAGGCAAAGCTTGAAAAGGTCAGAACAGACCCCGGCAGCATACTGAAGGACAGCTAGAATATTTCGAACCTGTCTCCGTTTTCCGTTGTATAAATCACCTCTTTACCTTTCATCCGTCTTTTCAATTCATCGATCAGATATTGCGCATCATCACCTGTCAGGGCCGCATATGCATCGATCATGTCCCTGCCTGATTCCATCGCAAACCTTCGCGGAATGCTGAGCCCGATCTGCATGAGGTTTCTTAATCTCTTTTTCCTTGAAACACGACTTGATTGTACAACCCTGTCCGTGTCGATGAAGACTGCCTCGTTCCTTTCTGTATCCATGAATATGTTGCAAGCCTTCATATCAGCATGAAAGATACCGGACATGTGCATCATTCCGACAGTCCGGCCGATCGTGCCTGCCAGAGTTTTTCGTTCCGTCTCAGTAAGCCCTCCGCTGTCAAGAATCCTGTCCAGCTGGGGATAATCAAGTTTCCTGCTGACAAGCATGCTCGACCTGTCCCTGAATACTATGCAGGCAACAGGTTCCGCCACTCTGAACCCGTTGAACATGAGGACAAGAGAACCTTTCCATGACCTTCGCGCATAAGGCTCAAGGAATAACGGTGAACTCTTATAGGACTTTACACAATATTCACCGGCAATCGAAACCTGCGTCTTTTCCTGGACCTTGAGAAGGTTTGATCCCTTACTAAGATTCTTCCCGTGAATATCTATAATCTTCTTAAGATCAGGTGTTTCCTCTCTTTTCACTACTGCCTGATAATCCGCGTTATTTTCAATCCTGCTGAAACTTCCGTCCAAGAGAGATCTCCTGATCCACCTTTCAACCCTCTTGCGACGTATATTCCCGGCCATTTCAACAACAGCCCTGTGTGTTCCTTCAGACTCATCCGGAATAAGTGTTTTCAGCGCTGGCATGGATGTTCCGAACACTGCTGCCGCCGAAGCGAATGATCTGACCCGGTTTGACACGCCGACACTGCTTTTATTTCTGACCTCATAGCAGTCAATCAAAACGTAATTGCTGTTTTCATCAATCAAGATGTTGCCCGGATGAAGATCATGATGTACAAAACCGCGTTCAAGAAAATCCCTTGTAACTGAAAAAAGTACCCTCTCCTGAAAATCTCTTTCGAAACTGATCAGAAGCCTGTTTCCTTCAACTTCCCTGACAGCAATGGCCGAACTTGTTCCACAGCGGAAATGACCAAGCACTTCTGCAACAGCAATGCCCTTGGAAGCAAGTTTGTTGAGCATATTCGCTTCTATTCTCGTCCTTGGGAAAACAAGGTTTCTGATTCTCTGGAAAAAGCCTCCAGGGTGGCAGACCTTAAGATAAATTCCTGGATATCCTTCTCTGATAAGGTGATAAACGCTGCGTTTGGACGACGATTTGACAATTTCCCAAGAATACCCTTCGAACCGAGCTTCAAGCTCTTTTATCAATCCCCGGGGTAATAAGCTTCTATCATTCATTTACAAGCCTCTGCCTTTTCCATCTCCTGTAGCGTTTCGTCAGACTCATTTTTCTCGGATAAATGCGATCTTCCCCGGCGGGTCTCGTTTTGAATCTTCTGTGATACCATATCCACTGCTCGGGATATTTTCTTATCCAGGTTTCAATCATCGAAGTAAATCGCTGTGTGAGCTCGAGTTCACTTTCCTTTGAAGAATCATATATATAAGGTTTATCTATAAATATCCTGTGACCTCTGGGAGAACTAACAACATATGCTGGAAGGATCGGGCTGCCGTATTTGTTCGTAAATGTGGCAAGACCTCTTATCGTGCATGCTTTTCTTCCGAAAAAGTCAACAAAAATTCCGGTATCCCGCTGCATGTTCTGGTCCAGAACATATCCGACAATCTCTCTGTTTTTTAATGCCCTTATGATGCCCAGTGCGACCCTTTCTTTAGTGATGGTCCCCGTCCCGAAGCGGTTGAGCATTCCGGTATAGAGTCTGTCAGCCCATTTTGCCTTGATCTGCCTTGTAACGACATTTACCCTCAGGCCCCTCTTTGACATATAGGTGAGCATGATCGGGAAATTCCCCAGATGACCGCTTACCGCAAAGACGCCCTTATTCAACTTAAGAGCATCAGTCAGGTTTTCCTCACCTGAGACATGCACAAGCTTCGACTGCTCATAAGGAGGCATCTGCAAAATTTTCAGGAAATCAAACCCTATTGAAATGGAATTCTGGAAACTCTCTTTTGCGATTCTTTTCAGTTCATCCCTGCTTTTCTCATTTCCAAGACAGATTTCAAGATTTGTCAAAGCTATCTTTCTGCGGTTAGGCATCAGATAAAAGAGGATGAGGCCAAGGGTCCTGAAAAATGACAATCCGATATCTCTCGGAATAAGCCTCACGATAAACAGTATCAGGTTCTCCATTGTCAGAATTTAGGTTTCCTTGTGCTGCCAGTCAACAAAGATATTAAGATGCTTAAGAAAACAGGTTGAATTTTTTCCTGCCTTTGCCGGGTTCAGCGACATCGTCATTCATTGTAGATGCAAATTGCCTGAGAAGTTCCGCCTGCTCTTTTGTCAATTTGTGAGGGATGACTACCTTGATTATTATTTTAAGATCACCTGAACCGGAACCGCGCAGATGTTTTATCCCTTTTCCCCTGACGGTCAACACATCACCTGGCTGTGTTCCAGCCTTGATTTCAATCTCATGCTCCCCGTCAAGGGTTGGCACTTTCATGGTGGCGCCGAGCGCTGCATGAGTGAAAGAAACAGGCAGCTCGAAATAAAGATCGTCACCTTCTCTGGCAAAGAGTTCATGGGCTTTCACTTCTATGATTACATAAAGATCGCCCGGCGGGCCGCCGTATTCTCCAATATCACCCTCTCCTGAAACCCTCATTGTCGAGCCGTTATCGACACCCGGCGGAATTTTAACCTTCAGTTTTTTTGTCCTTGAAACAATACCCGTACCCCTGCATGGTTTGCACGGCTTTGATATGATTTTGCCTTCACCCTTGCATTTGGGACAGGTAGAGCTTATGGTAAAGAATCCCTGAGAACGGTAAACCTGGCCTTTGCCCTGGCATGCGGTACATGTCTGGGCCTTGCTCCCGGGTTCGGCACCGCTTCCTTCACAGACATCGCAAGGTTCATTTTTCGGGATATCGAGTTCGAGTTCGGTACCTTTATCTGCGTCATTTAAAGTTATTATTACATGCTTTTTTAAATCTGAGCCTCTTGCCGGTCTTCTTCCGCCGCCCCTTCTTGATGACCCGAAACCGAACATTTCGCCGAAAAGGTCCGAGAAACTTCCGAATATCTCTTCAAAATTATTGAATCCGCGGAAACCCGCCCCTGTAAGGCCGTCATGACCATACTGGTCATAGATGTGCCTCTTTTCAGAATCGTGAAGCACCTCATATGCCTCGGCAGCTTCCTTGAAGCGTTCTTCCGCATCCTTGTCCCCCGGATTTCTGTCGGGATGGTATTTCAGGGCTAACTGCCGGTATGCCTTTTTGATTTCTTCAGAGGAGGCAGATCTGGAAACGCCAAGGATCTCGTAGTAATCCCTTTTTGTCATCCTTTCCTTACTATGCCGATTCTACCCTCAGCAATTTCCCTGAGAGAAGTCACTACCTGTCTGTTTTCCTTTCTGTTGCACAGCGGATCCGCACCCTTGATCAGCTGCTTTGTACGTTTGGATGCCGCTATTGCAAGCGAAAAGCGGTCGTTCAATTTTTCGAGACAATCTTCTACTGTAACTCTTGCCATGGTTTATTTCCTTTGGTTTTTTAGAAGTGATAGCCTCATGCCATAATATTGTTAATACGTCAATACTTGGCCTGAAAAATCTATTTCATATAAATTGAATTCTGCTCCGGATTCGACATTTTTATAGCCAAATTAAATCTTACCATATCATTTTAGATTCACGGTTCAGTTCCTATGCAGAACAAGCTGGTTATTTTCTCATTCATCAGCTTTACACTAATAAAACTTAAAAGTTCTTTTTTCTTTAAGCACAATATTAAATACGTTAAACTGTACTGATGAAAAATCGACTGGTATCGTTGCAAAGAATTTTCAGCAAAAATAAACCTTCAAATTCTCGGATACTGTTGACCGGGAAAAATATCGCCAGGGTAACCGTCTCGAACGATAGTGATTTCAATGAAGCGCCTTTCGTCAGGGACGTGCTTCTGCCACATCGATACCACGATGAGTTTTCATCGACATGCTTTTCAGATATCTGTTTTGACAAAGATAAGAACCGGTTGAAAGTCCGTTTCGCTGATCAAAAAAACCTGGTGATACATGCCGACCCTTCCTGTCTTTCATTCGAAATATACACCAGTGAAGACGAGGGCTTTTACGGTTTCGGTGAGTGGTTCAACGCATTCAGAAGACAAAGCGGGGAGCTTACCGTTCACAACCTCGAATCGCCGGCATTCCTGCAGCATAAGCAGACATATTCTGCATTTCCATGCTTTCTGAGCGACCGTGGATACATGATATTCATCTTGAATGCACACAGGGCGAAAGTGAAAATAAACAAGCCCGCCGGAAAGCTTTCAGTCAGGTTTTCAGGCGGCAGCCTTGATTTTTTTGTAATAGCCGGCTCGGACTTCAAGGAGATAATCACAAATTATACAGCTCTTACAGGCAGGCCGCCTCTTTTGCCTCTCTGGGCCTTCGGCTTGTGGAACACCGCCTACCCTGTAGAAAACCAGGAGGAAACCCTCACACGTATACAATCGCACAGGGAAAAGCAAATACCGCTGGATGCCGTAATATTCGATTATCACTGGCAGCAGGCCTTTTCCGATTTCAAATGGCGCAGGTCCGTTTTCCCTGATCCAGGTATAATGCTTGACCTGATGAAAAAAGAAGGGGTTAAAGCCGGACTGATCTACACGCCTTACATAAACAGGGATTCCTACCCTTTATATAAATTCCTTGTAAGGCTCTATGTCAAAAACGCACCTGAAGGCGTGCCTCTTCTTTCAAAAGACTATGCAATGGATAATTTTAAAGAAGGCATGAAAAATGGCTATTTCGCTCACGATAATGTTACATGGTGGCTTGGCAGGGGTGGCGCGGTTGACTTCACAAACAGGAATGCATGCGACTGGTGGTTTGACAAACAGAAACCCCTGCTCGATCAGGGTGTTTACTTTTTCAAGAACGACGGTGCGGAATATCTCCCAAAAGGCTCACGTTCAACAATCGGGCTTGATGACGAGGAATATCACAACATTTACTGCTTCTATTATACGAAGGCACTTTTCGAGAGATGCCAGGAATATCACGGAAACAAAAGGGCCCTTGTCTTTTCCAGGACAAACTGGGCAGGAACCCAGCGCTTTCCCGGTATATTTTTAGGCGACCAGACACCGGAATTCAAACACATCGCTGCAACCATGAGATGCGGACTCAATATGAGCCTGCTTGGCTATGCCTATTGGGGAGCTGACGTGCTTTCGCTCTATAAATCGCCATCAGCCGAACAACACCAGCGTTATTCCCAGTGGTCGATTTTCAGCCCTCTGTCGAGATATTTTTCCTCACCTGATGATCCTAACAGAAATCCCTGGGGAATCGATAAAGAATGCGAGGAAAATTTCAGGCGGCATATTGACCTGAAAATAAGGCTGCTGCCTTATTATTACGGTCTGGCACGCGAGGCCTATGACACCGGCATTCCTATTATCAGGCCTCTTTATCTGGAATTTCCCGGTGACCCGCACACACGACCCATCTGGCAGCAACCCATGATCGGCGATGCGCTTATGATGGCCCCTGTGCTTGAACCCGGGGCAAAATCCATAAAGGTCTATTTCCCGAAAGGGCTTTGGTACTCTTGGTGGGACATGGCAAATTTTGAAGGGCCCGGATGGTTCGATGTGCCTGTTGATGATGGACACCTGCCGCTCTTCGTCAGGGGAGGCAAACAAATTATCCTGGGTAAAATACTTCAATTCATACCTGATGCACACAGGTTTGATGAGATCGAAGTACACGCCTTTCCGCCATTTGACGGTACTGCGGTCTTATATGAAGACGACTTCTCCACTCTTTTCTATCAACAGGGCGAATCATCCACACAGAAATTTACGTTCAGAAATGAAACGGACTCCTGCATATCCATAGCAGTCTATCCTGCAACAGGGGTCTTTTCAGGCCAGCCTCTTAAAAGAAACGTAACTTTTGTTTTGCACGGCTGTGCTTCATCATGTGTCGAGGCTGATGGATGCATAATTGAAAAAACCTTTTCAGATGACATTACAAGTACGCTTTCAATAAGCACAGTGCTCGATGTCGCATCAAAGGCTTTAATAAGGATTTCATAAAAAAGGCCATGATCTGATCATGGCCTTTCGTTTATCACTGTATTTGCTTAAGACAGATATCAGTCGTCGTATTTCCCTGCAGGGCTGTCGTCGGTTTTCTCCTTGCCTTTAGCCTTTATCTTTTCAACCGTCCAGTCTGCGGGATTCTCAATCTGCGTCCCTTTGGGGCCGAGATCATGGGACCCTGCCTTGAGGATTGCCTCAACTGCAAGAGGTGCGGTGTCTTTTGCATTAAAGACATTTACAAGAAGGTCGTAAACAAAGTCTTCCACCGCTTTTTCCATACGCTCCCTGACTTCGGAGGTTTGTGCAAGTATCTTGTTTTCAAACGGCAGGTTGAGCTTTTTGAAATCACCGGCTTTCAGACCTTTGTCCTTTGCGTATGCGACCATTTCAGCCCACAGCTTATCGTCCATGCCTGTACATTCCAGCTTGAGCAGGTTCTTATCTGCATCGAGAATGGCGTTTCCGAATTCATTCACCTTCACGCCCCAGGAAAGCATCTGTAGTGCTGTCGCGACATTTGCCTTTGTTGTATGCGTCTCCGAGGCTATTTTCTTGAGTCTTTCATTACTGTTGCCTGATGTGCCGTGCTGCGCCCCGGATACTCCGTATTTTTCAATGGCCTTGTGAATTTCGGCCGTCAGTTCGACCTGTATGCCTGCATCACTTTCTTCGATGCCGTGCGTCGTTCCGTTATTGAGCGCTATCCAGTCTGGAAAAATCTTATGCGCATTCAGCCCCTGGATCAGGAACAGGGCTTCTTCAGGCGTCGACAGTCCGGTTGCACCTTTGATCTCGCCGACCTCGGTCTCGTAACCTGCCCATGACGGGATATATTTGCTGATTTCGATGTTTGCAAGAAGGTTTTCATCTTCAGGCATGTGCGAGGCATCGATTGCAATCGATGTAATGCCTTGATCGAAGATGGACGGTATGTCGGTCTTCGCCTTTTCGAGTTCGGCGGCACTCGTAATTCCGAAATGGTCGGCATGAACTGCAACCGGAACCGTTATACCAAGCTCATTGCAGAATGAATCCACATATCTTGCTATGTTCCATAACCCGACATGACAGTAATTGCTTTCCGATTTTGCTATCTCGATTATAATGGCGGCATTGGCCTTCTGGGCCGCCTTGAGCGTTCCGCGTATGACCGTTGTGCTCCTGCCGTTTGCCGCAATCGTCATTGCATGGCCTTTCGCCCTCATTGCACGGTCGATTGCCTTGCCGCTGACAATAAGCGCTTTCGAATACGGAAAAAGTTTCCTGACATTCGGCGGTCTGCCGATTTGAAGGGCCTTTGCATAATCAGCCTCGTAGCTCATGTTTCATCCTCCCATGAATTTTAATTTTCTGCGATTACTCCATATTATTTTCTTTTGCAAACGCTTCGTACTCTTTAACATCCTCTTTTGAACCGATAATCAAAGGCACCCTCTGATGCAGCTTTTGCGGAACGATATCAAGGATGCGTTCATATCCGGTGCTAGCATATCCTCCCGCCTGTTCGGCGATAAAGGCAAGCGGATTCGCCTCATAAAGAAGCCTCAATTTCCCGGATGGTTTTTTAGGATCAATGCTGTCCTCTGGATAAAGGAATATGCCGCCCTTCAGAAGATTCCTGTGAAAATCGGCAACCAGTGATCCGATGTATCTCGAAGAATACGGTTTTTTAATATGCGTTTTATCCGTCTTGATATGGTCGATGTAAGCCCTGGTGCCTTTCTTCCAGTAATTATAGTAGGACTCGTTCACGCTGTATATCTTTCCCCGTGATGGTATCTTTATATCCGGGTGCGAAAGAACGAACTCACCCACACTGGGGTCGAGGGTGAAGCCGTTGACACCGTTGCCCGTCGAATAGACCATCACCGTTGAGCTTGAATACATTACATAACCGGCGCCGAACTGCTTGTATCCGGGCTGCAGACAATCTTCAAGAGTCCCGTCACCTTTGTTTGAAATTCTTTTATATATAGAAAAAATCGTGCCTATGGAGACATTCACATCAATGTTCGACGACCCGTCAAGGGGATCGAACATCACCACATATTCACCCTTCGGATAACCTTCAGGGATGAGTACAATGCCTTCATCTTCCTCGGAAGCCATAACACAAACCTTGCCGATGTAGCTTAAGGCATTGATAAAAGCCCTGTCGGCAAATACATCGAGTTTCTGCTGTTCATCGCCTGTTATATTCTGTGCACCTGCCGAGCCCAGAATATTTTCCGCAAGACCTGCCTGTGAAACCTGGGCGGAAACCACCTTTGCAGCCAGAACTATCTGGGTCAGCACCGAACTGAAATCACCCGTTCCGCCATATATTCTCTGTTCTTCAATTATATGCCGTTCAATAGTCATCAGAATATCTTTCATTGGTAAGCCTCCGTTTATTGTTGAATGTTCATGTTTCTTGCAAGCCAGCCTGTCATCTGGTCGACAACCATTTTCAGAACATCCCGCGGCAGAAAATATTCGCCTGCATTTTCAGCCATCCAGCCGGTAATTTCCTCGGACGTCATTTCCGCGTTGTGTGTCCTTTTCAATGAATCTTCGATCATTTTTCTGGTTTCAATTGCCGCCTCGATTGATTTCGGAATAAATGATTTTGCATCATCGCCTGTAAAAGCCCCATAATGTTCCGCACCGTGAAAATCCACATCAAAGCCTGCCATTTTATCAAGACTTGCCTGATACAGATCAAAATTAGAATTTGCCGCAGCAAAAACCTGTCCCTCAAATGGAATGCCACCCGCATCGGAAGCAAAAAGGGCCTTCAGTTCAGGGACATATACTGCGATCGAACATGTGCTGTGACCGGGCACCATCAAGAATTGAAGCGTCAGATCCCCGATTTTTCTTATTTCTCCATCTGCCGGAGTGTCGTCAACCGGTATGCTGTCGAAATCAAACCCCAGCTCATTTGCTCTATCCGAAAGTCCGGCATTTGAAAGGAGCATGAAATTGATGTTTTTTATTGCATCAATAACCACTGATCTGGCAAGCTGTCCGGCCCCTCTGGCTGATGATGTCACGCTCGCCCACGGCCATCTCTTTTTCAAATAAGGAATTACTCCTACATGATCAAAGTGCGTGTGATGTATGACAAGGCGGCTTATTTTTCTCTCGTCGATCCCTGTTTCGGCGATCTGATTTTTGATATCAGGAACAATATATGTCATCCCGCCGCCCAGGATTGCATATTCTGTCCCGCCATCGAGAAGGTAGATGCATGATTCCCTTCGACCCAGAAGCGTAATACGCTCGGTTATTTTTCCGGGAGAGCTAAATTTCATGATGGCTCCTTGATTTAAGTTACATCATGTTGAGAAATGATATCCAACATTATAAGGTTTCCCGGCGAATCGACAAGCAGAAACTGCTTCAGGGAACAGGGGTAAAACCTTCTTGTTTTGCAAGCTCGTCCAGCTCAAGCGTTATTGCATCCATAGTTTCTGCATCGGTTGATATTTTATCCTTTGCATCAACAACCTTGATAAAACAGCTGCATTCCCTGCAGAAATAAACCCTCACACCCACAATGCCCTCAGCCTCGAAGAAGCCAAGCCTCTCATGGTCCGTATTCCCGCAATAGGTACACCGGATCCTGGGAAATCTCCATGAAAATCCGCAAAGGGGACAATGAAGAACCCGTTGCGACTCCTCGTCAAAAGCAATGCGTGCATGCGTGCCGCAGAATGCGCACCTGCCTGAATGCGTTTCAATCTTTTCTGGCCCGGGAGAGGCTTCCCTCAGTTTCCGCAGAACTGCCCTGAGCGCATTATTAAGGAGGGCACCGATTGCGGTACTGTCTGATTCAGGGACATTGATGCTGCCACCCCAGATAAATGCATCAGCAGCGGATATCATATCAAAAGCCGGTTTCGTTTTAAAATGATTCCCCCATGCCGTCATGCATATTTCAGCTAAAACAGGCACAATCTGCTTAAAATCACCTTCCGAAATTTCTACAGTATTAATTGCCGGAAGTCTGAAATTTTTACAGACAGAATTTATGCTTTCATAAAGGCTTTTTGCCGAGAGAATGCCTTCCCTGTCATCCGGATATGTTTTTAATATCAGTTCCCAGTCCATTAACAGACCTTAGGTTAGATACCCCTTCAAGTCAAGCCTCAATGAGACCCTTGATATCTATACCTATAACATAAAATATTCTTGTATTTATGTGTCAAATTGCATAATTCATTCCCCTTGATTTAACTTGAATTATTGAATAACGTAATCAAGTCCATAAAATAACTTTATAGGAGAGGATGCATGGAACTTACCAGAAGGGGTTTCCTTAAACTTTCCGGCGGTAGCCTTGCAGCAGCGGGAATCGGCGTCAGTATAGGCGTACAGCCTGTTCTGGCCCAGCCGAAAAAAGTCCGCTATGCAAAGGAAGTAACTACCATCTGCCCTTATTGCGGCGTCGGATGCGGAATTATTGCCCAGGTCAGCAACGGCAAGGTTATAGGTACGGAAGGTGATCCTGATCACCCGATAAACAAAGGCTCGCTCTGTGCAAAAGGTGCGGCGCTTTACCAGATAGCGAACAATGAGAACCGCATGAAAAAAGTTCTCTACCGTGCCCCAGGTGCAGATGCATGGGAAGAGAAGGAATGGGATTGGGCCATTGATAACATTGCCCGCAAGATAAAAAAGCTCAGGGATGACAATTTTATTCTTACAAATGAAAAAAATGAGGTCGTCAACCGTCTTGAAAGCATTGCGGCAATAGGCGGAGCCGCACTTGATAATGAAGAAGTTTACAGTTTAACAAAGATGAACCGCTCCTTAGGCCTGGTTTATGTCGAACACCAGGCCCGTATCTGACACAGCGCCACCGTCGCCGGTCTGGCGGCATCATTTGGTCGCGGTGTTATGACAAATCACTGGATAGACATTCAGCATTCTGATGCAATCCTTATCATGGGTTCCAACGCAGCTGAAAACCACCCGATTTCCTTTAAATGGGTAAATGAGGCAAGAAAAAACCGAAAGGCCAAATTGATCAGCGTTGACCCGAGATTCACAAGAACATCTGCAACAGCCGATATTTACGCCCGTATAAGACCAGGAACGGATATAGCGTTCCTTGGAGGCATGATTAATTACCTTCTTCAGAAGAACAGGATTCAGGAAGAGTATGTCAGGGAATACACCGATGCCGGCTTCCTGGTAAATCCCGACTTCAAGGGACCTGTTGATCTGGATGGTGCTTTTTCAGGGCTTGTCGGTTCTAAATATGATCCTGCAACTTGGAGCTATCAGGTCGATGAAAACGGCACTCCAATAAAAGACCCGACCCTGCAGAACCCCAACTGTGTATTCCAGCATTTAAAGAGACACTATTCCAGATATACAACAGAGAAAGTATGCGCTATTACGGGGACCGACCCGAAGGATTTTGAAGCGGTCTGCGATGCTTACACCTCAACATTCAAGCCTGAACTTTCAGGCACAATCCTTTATGCGATGGGAACAACCCAGCATACCTACGGTTCGCAGAATGTTAAGGCCTATACAATACTTCAGCTCCTCCTGGGCAATATCGGCGTTGCAGGCGGCGGCATCAATGCCCTGCGAGGCGAAAGCAATGTTCAGGGTTCAACCGACCACGGAGCATTGTTCCATATATTGACAGGCTACCTGCCTTATCCGACGGCAAGCCTTGCTACAGCAGCCGCATATAATGAGAAAAACACACCACAAAACAAAGACCCGAAAAGCGTAAACTGGTGGGGCAATCGTCCCAAATATCTGGCAAGCCTTATGAAGGCATGGTGGCGTGATGTCGATGTTGAAACCGCTTACAGCTATCTGCCCAAAATAGATGATGGAAAGAACTATTCCTATCTGCCTTTGTTTAACGCAATGGCAAGGGGCAAGATAAAAGGTCTTATGGCATGGGGTATGAATCCGGCCGTAGGTGCACCGAGCTCCAAGATGGTGAGGAGGGCGCTTTCAAAACTCGACTGGTTGGTAGCTGTTGACCTGTGGGAAACCGAAACGGCCTCATTCTGGCAGAAGGAAGCAGGGGTGAATCCTGCTGACATAAAAACTGAAGTATTCCTTCTTCCGGCTTGTTCATCCATTGAAAAAGAAGGTTCGATATCCAACTCAGGGCGCTGGGCGCAGTGGCGCTATAAGGCCATCGATCCGATAGGGCATTCCGAAGACGACCTGTGGATAATCAACCAGCTCGTATTGAAACTGAAGGAACTCTACAAAAAAGAAGGCGGCGCATTCCCCGACCCGATACTGAACCTGACATGGAAATACGGCGCCCTTGCCGACAAACCTTCTCCAAGAGAGGTTGCAAAAGAAATTAACGGCTATTTTGTTACAGATAAAGACATTGAGGATCCCGTTACGAAAGAGGTTAAAAAGTTCAAGGCAGGCGATATGGTTCCCTCATTCGCAATGCTTCAGGATGACGGTTCCACATGCAGCGGGTGCTGGGTTTACTGCGGTTCTGTCAATGACAAGGACAATCTCATGATGAGGCGCGATCCGGCTGACCCGACAGGTCTGGGAATGTTCCATAACTGGTCCTGGAGCTGGCCTGTCAACAGAAGGATCGTTTACAACCTTGCCAGCGTTAACCTCGAAGGAAAACCCTGGGCAAAAGACAAGCCGGTTATCTGGTGGAATGCCCTTAAAAAGGCCTGGGCCGGCGATATTCCAGACGGAAAGAGCGATCCCGGCGATAAGTATCCGTTCATCATGAATTCACATGGACATGGTATGCTTTTCGGGGCAAGCCTGAAGGACGGACCGTTCCCCGAGCATTATGAACCGCTCGAATCGCCTGTCAAGAATTTGATGTCAAAATACCAGGTCAACCCTGTCATCAAGCGCTTCGACGAAGATGTCAAGAAGGAGCAATGCGATCCGTTCATTGTTGAAGGGTGTATCGCTGCGACACTTGATAATCCAGACTCAAAGAACTTCCCGATTATCTGCTCGACCTACCGTGTCGTTGAGCACTGGCAGACAGGCCAGATGACAAGATGGATGCCCTGGCTCTGCGAGATGATTCCGAACCAGTTTGTGGAAATGAGCGAAGAACTCGCCAGGGAAAAGAAGATTAAGAATGGAGATAAGGTAAAACTTTCTTCCATCAGGAACCTGGAAGGAATCGAGGCAGTGGCGATTGTCACAAAAAGGCTTAAACCTTTCTCTATAAACGGTGCTACACATCATATGGTCGGAACCACATGGCACTTCGGGTATAAGGGACTTGTCACAGGCGGAAATGCAAATGACCTCACTCCATTTATAGGAGATGCGAACACGATGATACCGGAATACAAGGCATTTCTGGTGAATATTGAGAAGGTTAAATAGGGGGTGAGCCATGACAAAGAGTGAGAACAGTTCAAAATATATAAAGCTTGTTGATGTAACTAAGTGTACTGGGTGCAGGGGCTGCCAGGTTGCATGCAAGAACTGGAACGGTCTGCCTGC